>DATLEG010000136.1:0-4112 GCA_035525465.1 Saccharimonadales bacterium (SeqCode) | reverse complement strand
GAGGAGGGCCGCTCCTTCGTCGGCGGCCGGCTGGGTGAGCGCGTCACCGGGCCGGTAACCCTGGTGGATGACCCGTTCGATCCCGACTGCATGCCCCGCGGGTTCGACTTCGAGGGTCAGCCGAGCGAGCGCGTGGTCCTCATCCGGGATGGCGTCGCCGAAGCGGTCGTCTACGACTCGGGGACCGCGCACCGCACCGGAACGGCCAACACCGGCCACGCCCTGCCGCCCGGAGCGGGGCAGCCGTCGGCCGCGATGCATCGCCGGCTCGAAGCCGGGACCGCAACGCGCGAGGAGCTGATCCGCTCCGTCGATCGCGGGCTGCTGATCACGCGCTTCTATTACACCCGCTGGGTCCATCAGCTGCGGACGATCGTCACCGGGATGACCCGCGACGGCACCTTCGCGATCGAGGGCGGCGAGATCGCCTACCCGGTGAAGAACTTCCGCTTCACCCAGTCGTATCACGAGGCCCTTGCCGGGGTCCGGGGCATCGGGAGCGAGCTCACGCTGCTTGTCCCCGCCGAGCAGTTCGGCATCCAGGCCACCGCCGCACGCGTCCCGGCGCTGCACCTGGCTTCCTTCAACTTCACCGGCGCCACGCGGTTCTGATGCCGCCCCGCGAGACCATCGCGATCCTCGATTACGGCAGCCAGTACACCCAGCTCATCGCCCGGCGCGTCCGCGAGGCCAAGGTCTATTGCGAGATCCTGCCGCACGACGTCACCGCCGCCGCGCTGCACGAGCGCGGGGTGAAGGGCGTGATCCTCTCGGGGGGTCCGATGAGCGTGTACGACCCTGGCAGCCCGGCGATCGATCCGGAGATCCTCGACGGCCGCCTCCCGGTGCTGGGGGTCTGCTATGGCATGCACCTCATGGCCCACACCCTGGCCGGGGGCGAGGTCGCGGCGGAGGGCAAGCGCGAGTACGGGCCCGCCGAGCTCGAGATCACCGACCGGACGGGGATCTTCGCCGGTCTCGACGCGACGGAGCCGGCCTGGATGAGCCACGGCGATTCGGTGAGGCGCCTGCCCGACGGGTTCCATGTCAGCGCCCACACCGCGCGCCTCGCCAACGCCGCGATGAGCGACGGCCGGCGGCGCTTCGGTGTCCAGTTCCATCCCGAGGTCGCGCACACGCCGCACGGCGCCACACTCCTTCGGAGCTTCGTGCTCGACGTCGCCGGGTGCGCCGGCGACTGGACCCCGGCGGCCTTCGTCGACGAGACCGTGGCCGAGATCCGGCGGACCATCGGTGAGCGTCACGCGATCTGCGCGCTGTCCGGTGGGGTCGACTCCGCGGTCGCGGCCGCCCTCGTCGCGCGAGCGATCGGCGACCGGCTGACCTGCGTGTTCATCGACACGGGCATGCTGCGCGAGGGCGAGCCGGAGCAGGTCCTCGCGACCTTCTCCCCCCGGCTGCGCCTGGTCTCGATCGACGCGGAGGCGCGATTCCTGGGGAAGCTCGCCGGCGTGACCGATCCTGAGCGCAAGCGCGCGATCATCGGAGAGGAATTCATCCGCTCGTTCGAGGCGGCCGCGGCCGACCTGGGGCTCGTGGCCGAGGGGGCCGACACCGTCCTCATCCAGGGCACGATCTATCCCGACGTCATCGAGTCGAAGTCGCGCGACAGCACGACGAGCGCGCGGATCAAGACCCATCACAACGTCGGCGGTCTTCCCGAGGTGATATCGCTCGCCGTCGTCGAGCCGCTCCGGCGCCTGTTCAAGGACGAGGTGCGCCGGGTCGGCACGGAGCTCGGCCTCCCTGACGAGATCCTCTGGCGCCATCCGTTCCCCGGGCCCGGCCTCGCGGTACGGGTCGTCGGCGACCTCACCCGGGAAAAGCTCGACCTCCTCCGCCGGGCGGACGCGATCTTCCTCGAGGAGCTCCGTGCGGCCGACCTCTATCGCGCGACCGCGCAGGCCTTCGCGGTCCTCACCCCAGTCCAAAGCGTCGGGGTGATGGGCGACTTTCGGACCTACGGCTACCTCGTCGCCCTGCGCGCGGTGACCACCGAGGACTTCATGACCGCGGACTGGGCCCGCCTGCCGTACGAGCTGCTCGCCCGGGTCTCCTCCCGGATCGTGAACGAGATCCCCGCCGTGAACCGCGTCGTCTACGACATCTCCTCCAAGCCTCCGGCCACCATCGAGTGGGAGTGAGTGAGCAGCGGCTAGGCCGCCGCGAGCGAACCCGACCAGCCTTGAGCAGTCTCGCGGCGCAGCCGCGAGATGGAGCAGGATGAAGGACCTTCTTCTTGGTCGCGATCGGGTCGGCAAGCTCATCAAAGAGAGCCGCGCGAATCGCAGTCCGGGCCGGGCCCACGGCGGCTGGGGGCTCAACTGCCTGGTCCTCGGCGGCGGCGGCCGCGAGTACGCGATCGCCTGGCGTCTGGCGCGCTGCTCGAGCGTCGCGGCGATCGACGTCGCGCCGGGGAACGGGGCGATGGCGCTCTTCGCCCGGGTCCTGGACTTCGCGCCGACCGATGTCGCGCGGATCGAGCAGCACTGCGCCGCGGCATCCATCGACCTGGTCATCGTCGGGCCGGACGATCTGGTCGCGACCGGCATCGGTGACGCGATCCGCCGCGCCGGGGTTAGCGTCGTCTGCCCATCGCGCGAGGCGGCCCGGATCGAGTCGAGCAAGAGCTTCGCAAAGTCGCTCATGGCCGAGGCCGGCGTACCCACCGCGGCCTTCGAGACGTATCCGACCGCTGCCGCCGCCCGCGCCGCGCTCGAAGCGCGGCCGGAGGGGCCGGTGGTCGTGAAGGCCGACGGGCTCGCCGCGGGGAAAGGGGTCGTCGTCGCGATGGACCGGGCCGAGGCGATCGCCGCGCTGGCCCGCCCGCCGATCGCCGATGGCGCGGTCGTGCTGGAGGAGCTGCTCGCGGGACCCGAAGCCTCGCTCATGGCCCTGGTCGACGGCGAGACCGTGGTCGCGCTGCCGCCGGCCCGTGACCACAAGCGCCTGGGGGATGGCGATACCGGCCCGAACACCGGCGGAATGGGGGCCTGCTCGCCGACCGCGATCCTCCCCGACGAGGAGGCCCAGCCGCTCGCCGAGGCGCTCATCGGTCCGGTCGCCCGGCTGCTCGCCGGCCGCGGGACCCCGTTCCGGGGGGTGATCTTCGCGGGATTGCTCCATACCGGCGACGGCTGGCGGGTCCTGGAGTACAACGCCCGCTTTGGTGATCCCGAAGCCCAGGTCGTGCTCCCGCGCGTCGGTGGCGACTTCGCGCAGCTCATGGTCGCCCTCGGCGAGGGCCGCCTCGCGGAGCACGTGGCCGCCCATCCGGTCCGGTTCAGCCAGCGCGCCTACGTGGACGTCGCGCTCTGCGCGAGCGGGTATCCCTTGTCTCCGCGCCGGGGGGATCGCATCACCGTGGATGACCTTCCCGACGACGTGTGGACCTTTCACGCCGGCACCCGCCGGGGTCCGGACGGCGGATTCTTCAGTGATGGCGGGCGCGTGCTGCACGTCGTGGCCCAGGGCGACACCGTGGCCCAGGCACGGCGGAAGGCCTACGTCGGGGCCGAACGGGTGCATTTCGAGGGCAAGTTCTATCGTCAGGACATCGCGGAAGATCCGCCGAGAGGTGGCGTGGGGGAGTTGTCGTGATCAGTGTCGTCATCGTCATGGGTTCCACATCGGACCGCCCGGTGATGCAGGTCTCCGAGGAGACGCTGTCGGGCCTGGGGGTCGAGTGCGAGGTCAAGGTCCTCTCCGCGCACCGCACCCCGGACGCGCTGCGTGAGTGGGTCCGCGGCCTCGAGGATCGCGGCGTGAAGGTCGTCATCGCGGCCGCCGGCGGGGCGGCGCACCTGGCAGGGGCGATCGCGGCGCACACCACGCTCCCGGTCATCGGCGTGCCGCTCGCGTCGGCGAACGCCATCGGCGGCGGGCTCGATGCCCTGCTCTCGACGGTGCAGATGCCTCGCGGCGTGCCGGTCGCGACCGTCGCGGTCGGCGAGGCCGGCGCGGCGAACGCCGCCATCCTGGCGGCGCAGATCCTCGCGACCGCCGATCCCGCCCTCGGTGGGCGGATCAAGACGATGCGCGAGACCATGGCCCTGAAGGTGCTCGGGGGATGACCTTCGGATCGCGCTTCG
>DATLEG010000134.1:0-3932 GCA_035525465.1 Saccharimonadales bacterium (SeqCode) | reverse complement strand
GATCGCCCCGGCGGCGCGGATGTCGGCTTCGAGGAGCCGGGCGGTCTTGAGATTCAGCGGCCGCGGCAGCCCGTGCGCGATGACCGTCGATTCGAGCGCCACGACCGCGCGCCCGGCGTCGATCGCCTCTCGAATGCCGGGGCCATAGGTGAGCCGCATGATCAGGCCGGCTGACGACCGGTCGCGTGCCCCTCCTCGCCGCTCGCTCCGCCCAGGAGCTCGATCGCGTGGGGGAGCACCGGGAGGAGCACCTCCAGGGATTCGCGGCAGGCCCGAGGCGATCCGGGAAGGTTCACGATCAGCGCCGCGCCGATGCTACCGGCCAGTCCCCGCGAGAGCATCCCGTGCGCGGTCTTTTCCAGGGAGCGGGAGCGGAGCGCTTCGGCGATCCCGGCGATCTCGCGGTCGAGGATCCCGCGGGTGGCATCGGGGGTGAGGTCATTCGGAGAGAGGCCGGTCCCACCGGACGTGAGGACCAGGTTCGCCCCCCGGTCGATCGCCGAGCGGATCGCGGACTGGACCGGCACGATGCCGTCCGGGACGAGGGCGGCGGCGATGACGTCGATCCCGGCCGCGGTGAGCGCCTCGCGCATCGCCGGCCCGCTCTCATCGGTCCGCAGGCCGGCCGCGCCCTTGGTGCTCACGGTGATGAGGGCCGCGCGGATCACGCGATCACCAGCTCCTTCATCGTGAGCTGCACCCGAAGCGATGGGCTTGTCTTTGCGTACGCCCGCCAGGCATGGAGCCGGAGGTGGCCGACCTGGGTGACCAGCGGTGGAAGACCGGCGAACTGCGTGAGGTCGATCTCGCGGTCGCTCGGCATGACGAACAGCGCGCCAAAGGCCGGTGCCAGCTCGCGCTGGGCGAGCTTCTTCCGCGCCTGGAGGTAGGTCGAGACCCGCTTCGCGTACACCGGGTCCGCGATCCGCTGCGTGATCGCCGAGGCGAGGCGTGGCCAGCGCGCGATGGCGGAGCTGGGATCGCGCCGGGGCTGGACCGAGCGGGGGAGGATCCCGCCCTCGGGAGCCTTGGCCAGCTCGGCCTGATATTTCGGCCGCCAGCAGCCCTCGATCTCGTCGACCGTCGGGGCCGGATGCAGGTCGTGCACGTCGCACAGGCGGGCGAACGGATCGGTCGCCGAGCCGTGCACGGCTTCGATGATGAGCAGGTGTCCGGAGGAGTCGATGCCCCAGAGGTCACCCCGTCGCTGCGGGTCGCAGCGCGGCGAGTCGACCCACTCGAGGGTCTTCGGCCAGCCGAGGAGATCCGGGCGCCACCAGAGCCAAATGAGCGCCTCTTCCTCGTGTGCCAGATCGACGAATCGCTTGCCGTCCTCGGCGTACGGCCACGGACGGTCGATCTCGAGCGCGAGGGGCACCGTCACTCGAGAACGACGTCCCCGCTGCGGCCGCCGCTCTTCTCGACGAGTCGGACATCGGTGAGCCGGGCGCCGCGCTCCACCGACTTCAGCATGTCGTAGAGGGTGAGACCGGCGATCGTGACAGCGGTCAGGGCTTCCATCTCCACCCCAGTCTGACCGTTCGTGGCGGCAATCGCTTGGATCGCGATCCCGTGGTCCGAAAGCTCGATATCGACAGCGAGATGCGTAAGTGGTAGCGCGTGACAGAGCGGGATGAGCTCGCTCGTCCGCTTGGCTCCCATGATCCCAGCGATGCGGGCGGCGGCGATCACATCACCCTTTTTCGTCTTCCCCTCGCGGACAAGGGCCATCGTGTCCGGCGAGACCCGCAGGAGCCCTCGCGCGACCGCGCGCCGCACGGTGACCTCCTTCAGGCCGACATCGACCATTCGCGCGGCGCCGCGCTCGTCGAGGTGGGTCAGCTTCTTCGCGATGGTCTTCTTCGCGGGCATCAGTGGTCCTCCAGCTCATCGGTGCGGATCACCGTGACGGTGGTGCCCGCACCCAGGTGATCGGTCTCCGCCGGGATGTCGATGAGGCAGTTCGCGAGCGACATCGAGCGCAGGATCCCGGAGCCCTGCGGACCGGTCGTCCGCACGGTCCCGGCGCGCGGGTCGTGGATCCCGCGTGCGAAGAACCGCAGCCCCGGCGGCGTGTCGATCGCATCGGTGAGCCGGGCGTTGGCCCGGGGCCGCTCGAGCTTGGTGCGTCCGGCAAGCTTCAGGAGTGCCGGACGGACGAAGAGCTCGAACGTCAGGAGCGACGAGACCGGATTCCCCGGCAAGCCGAAGATCGGGACCAGCCGCTGCCCGTCGCGGATCTCGCCGAACGCGAGCGGCCGGCCCGGGCGGATGGCGATCGACCAGAAGTCCATCGAGCCGAGCTCGTCCACGACCGGCTTCACGTGGTCGTGATCGCCGACCGACACCCCGCCGCTGGTGACGATGACGTCGCTGCGGGCGGCGGCGGCGGCGAGCGCGGCGCGGAGCGCCTCGGCGGTGTCGCGGACGATCCCCGGGGCCTCGACGACCGCCCCGCACGCGCGGGCCGCGGCGGCGAGGGAGTAGCGGTTCGCGTCGCGGATCTGCCCTGGCCCGACCTCGGCGTCCAGCTCGACGAGCTCATCACCGGTGGAGAGCACCGTCACCCGCGGTCGCGGAACGATCCGGATCACGCCTCGGCCAAGGGTCGCGAGGACCCCGAGCTCCGCCGGCCGGAGGAGGGTGCCGGCGCGGAGAACGGTCTCCCCAGCGCGGAGATCTTCTCCCGCGGCGCGGACCGAGAGACCGAGCGGGACCGCCTTGAGGACCGTGACGGTGTCGCGGCCATCGTCGGTGTCCTCCACGCGCACGACCGTGTCTGACCCGTCTGGCATGGGCGCGCCGGTCATGATCCGCATCGCCTCACCCGCGCGCAGCGTGCCCGTTGGGATCTGTCCCGCGGCGATCTCGCCGATGACCCGAAGCCGAGCCGTGGGGCCGACGACATCGGCGCCGCGGACCGCGTAGCCGTCCATTGCCGAGTTGCGGAAGGGAGGGACATCGCGGTCCGCCACCACCTCGATCGCAAGGACCGCGCCAAGGGCGTCGGGGAGCGCGACCCGGGCGGCGGGAAGGGGTGCGACACGGGCGAGGATCCGCTCGAGAGCTTCGTCGACGCTCAGCGTGCGGGTCGCCGCCTGTGCCGAGGTCGCGCTGATCGGCATGGCTCCAGTCTAGGTATGGCTCCGGGTCTGGCGTCGTTCAGAGCGGCCGAGCCCTAGGACACCCGCGGGGTGCGGGCCCGATGGCGGGGGAGGAGATGCGGCACCGTCGCTTTGAACGAGGCGACGACCCGGTCACCGACCGTGAGCTCCATTTCACGCGCCGACTGCCGGGTGACGTGCGCGATGAGCGGAAAGCCGCAATCGAGCACCAGGCGGATGCGCCGCCCGATCGGCTCGACTCGGACGATCCGGGCCGCGAGGCTGTTCCGGGCGCTCGACGCCGTCGCGATGCGCGCGATGATCACATCGTCCGGGCGGATACAGATGAGCGGGAAGTCGTCCCCGGGCGGTGGAAGCGCGGTGACCTCGACCAGCTGATCGCCGATCCGCAGAGCGGTGAGCTCGTCGGTGCTTCCCTCGACCTTTGCCGGAATGACGTTCTCCACCCCGACGAACGCGGCGACCTCAGGGTCGGCCGGCATCCCGAAGACCGCTTCGGCGGTCCCCTGCTGGCGGAGCTCGCCGTTCATGACCACCGCGATCCGGTCGGCCAGCGAGAGCGCCTCGTCCCGGTCGTGGGTGACCATGACCGCGGTCGTCCCCCGCTCGCGGAGGACCCGGGCCAGGTCGGCGATGAGCGCCTCACGGGTCGGAGCGTCCAGGGCGCTGAACGGCTCGTCAAGGAAGAGGATCTCCGGATCGGTGGCGAGCGCCCGCGCGATGCTCACGCGCTGGGATTCGCCGCCCGACAGCCGGCCCGCCGGCCGATCGGCCAGGTGGGCGACGCCGAGGCGGGCGAGCTCGGTC
>DATLEG010000127.1:0-4985 GCA_035525465.1 Saccharimonadales bacterium (SeqCode) | reverse complement strand
GAGGAGGTCCGCGCGACGCCCTTCGGGCAGGCGCTCCTGCTGGAGAACGTCCGGTTCCATGCCGAAGAGGAGCAGAACGATGCGGCCTTCGCGAAAGCCCTGGCGGCGCCGTTCGACGCGTACGTGAATGACGCGTTCGGCGCGGCGCACCGAGCCCACGCCTCCACCGAAGGCGTCGCGCATCTTCTCCCGGCCTACGCCGGGCGGCTGCTCGAGGCCGAGGTGCGGGTCCTCGGTCAGCTCCTGCGCGCGCCGGAACGCCCGTTCCTGGCGATCATCGGCGGCGCGAAGGTGAGCTCAAAGATCGACGTCCTGCGTGCCCTGGTGGTCAAGGCCGACATGCTCGCGATCGGCGGCGGCATGGCGAACACCTTCCTTGCCGCGACCGGGACCGACATCAAGCGCTCGCTCTCCGAGCCGGACAAGGAGGACCTGGCCCGCGAGATCCTCGCCGCGGCGCGCTCGCGCGGGGTGGAGGTCTTGCTCCCGACGGACCTGGTCTGGTCCGACGAGCGGATCCTTGACATCGGCCCGAAGACCCTCGCCCGCTACGCCGCCGCGGTCGCCGCCGCCCGGACGGTGTTCTGGAACGGCCCGCTCGGGCGCTTCGAGGATCCCGCGTTCGCCGCCGGGACCGAGGGCGTCGCCCGGGCTTTGGCGAAGAGCAACGCGACGACGATCATCGGCGGCGGGGAATCGGTGCAGGCGGTCGAGGCGCTGGGCCTCGCCGGGAAGATGACGCACATCTCCACCGGAGGCGGCGCAGCGCTCGAGCTCATCGAAGGCAAGACGCTCCCCGGGGTGGCGGCGATCCCCGAGGCGAGCGCGACGACGGGGGGAACGCGCTGATGGCGGAATCGACGATCGAGATGATCCGGGCCCGCGAGATCCTCGACTCGCGCGGGGACCCGACCGTGGCGGTCGATGTGTACCTCGCCGGTGGTGCCGTCGGGACGGCGATGGTCCCCTCGGGCGCCTCGACCGGGCGGCACGAGGCGGTGGAGCTGCGCGACGGAGACACCACGCGGTATCGCGGGAAAGGTGTGCTCACCGCCGCGCGGAACGTGGATGACCTCATCGCCCCCGAGCTCATCGGTGAGCAGGCGACGGATCAGTCGGCGATCGATCGCCTGCTCCGTGAGCTCGACGGGACGCCGAACAAGTCCCGCCTTGGGGCGAACGCGATGCTCGGGGTGTCGCTCGCCTGCGCCCGGGCCGCCGCGGCGGGCGTCGGTCAGCCGCTCTACCGATACCTCGGGGGGCCGCTCGCCCGGACGCTGCCGGTGCCGATGATGAATGTGCTGAACGGCGGCAAGCACGCGACCGATTCCGCCGATATGCAGGAGTACATGATCGTCCCGCTCGGGGCGGCCTCGTTCAGCGAGGCGATCCGGGCCGGGGCCGAGGTCTTCCACGCCCTCAAGGCGCTCCTCCACGACAAGGGCATGGGCACCGGCGTGGGGGACGAGGGCGGATTCGCCCCCTCGGGCCTCACCGATAACGCGCAGCCGATCGAGCTCATCCTCGAAGCGATCCAGCGCGCGGGCTACCGGGCCGGCCGGGACATCGCCATCGCCCTCGATCCGGCCTCGACCGAGCTCTACTCCGGCGGCAGCTACCACCTGGCCCGCGAGAGCGCGACGCTCGACGCCGCGGGAATGATCGAGCGCTACACCGAGTGGCGCAAGAAGTATCCGATCGTCTCGATCGAGGACGGCCTTGCCGAGGACGATTGGGATGGCTGGAAGGCGCTGACCGCGGCACTCGGCGACAGCGTCCAGCTGGTCGGCGATGACCTCTTCGTCACCAACGTCGACCGCATCCGGCGCGGGGTGGCCGAGGGGTGCGCGAACGCGGTGCTCATCAAGCTCAACCAGATCGGGACGCTCTCCGAGACGATCGAGGCGGTCGAGCTCGCGCATCGGTCGGGCTACGCGGCGGTCATCTCGCACCGCTCGGGGGAGACCGAGGACACCACGATCGCCGATCTCTGTGTGGCGCTGAACACCGGACAGATCAAGACCGGCTCGCTCTCACGGAGCGAGCGCGTGGCGAAATACAACCGGCTCATGGAGATCGAGCTCGAGCTGGGGGACGCCGCACGCTACCCGGGACACGACACCTTCCCGCGCTTCGCGCGGGGCTGAGGTCGGTTAGGCGGAGGCCTGCTTGGCCGCGGCCTTCGCCAGACGGCTCTTGCGGCGGGCGGCATTGTTCGGGTGGATCGCGCCACGCTTGGCGGCCCGGTCCAGCGCGCTAGCGGCCAACGCGATCTGGGTCTTGGTGTCGGCGTCGCCCGAGCTGATCGCCGTCCGGGCGGTGCGGACCGCGGTGCGGGCGGCGCTCCGGCCCAGGGTCTTCACCGCGGCGCGGCGGGGCGCCTGGCGGATGCGCTTGAGCGCGGAACGCTTCTTCGTTGCCATCAGCATCAGTGTATCGGACCCGATACTTTGGCGCCATGCGGATGAGCGTCGGCCGGGCGTCCCTGTTCCTCATCGCGACCCTCATCGCGAGCCGGATCCTTGGCTGGCTGCGCCTCTCGGTCATCGGTGCCCGGTTCGGCCAGAGCCCGGAGCTCGACGCGTTCTGGGCCGCCTTCCGCATCCCGAACACGATGTTCGAGCTCCTCGTCGCCGGTGCGCTTGCGAGCGCCTTCATCCCGGTGTTCACCGGCTACCTGGCCAAGGAGCGGGAGGACGAGGCCTGGCGGGTCGCCTCCAGCGTCCTCAATGTGATCGTGGTCCTGCTCATCGCCATCTCGGCCGTGATGTGGGTGCTGGCCCCTTGGATCATGCCGGTGCTCGCGCCGTTCGCCGATCCGCGGCAGACCGCCACGGCGATCGATCTGTCGCGGATCATGCTGCTCAGCCCCATCTTCATGGGGCTCTCGGCGCTCTTCACCGGCATCCTCAATTCGTACCGCCAGTTCCTCTCGGGCGCCACGGCGCCGCTGGTCTACAACTTCGTGATCATCCTGTTCGCGATCTTCGCGTCGCCGTTCCTTGGGATCACCGCGCTTGCCTGGGGCACCGTTGCCGGCGCGCTCATGATGTGGCTGGTCCAGGTCCCCGAGCTCACCTTCCGGCGCACGCGCTACAACCTCACCCTTGACCTCTTCCATCCCGGCGTCCAGGAGATCGCCCGGCTCACCGTGCCGCGCACCCTCGCCCTGGGCGCCGTGCAGCTGGTGTTCATCGTCGACACGATCCTCGCCGCACGCCTTCCGGAGGGCTCGCTCACCGCCCTCATCTACGCGAACCAGCTCATGCAGCTCCCGCTCGGGGTGTTCTCGATCGCGATCTCCGCCGCGGTGTTCCCCACGCTGTCGCACTTCGCGTCGCTCGGTCTGCAGAACAAGATGCGTGACGCGCTCCAGCAGGCGATCCGCTGGATCTTGTTCCTCACCCTGCCGACGGTCGTGATGATGATCGTGCTGCGTCGCCCGATCGTGAACCTGCTGTTCCAGTACGGGCAGTTCGGCCGGGAGGCCCGCGAGGCGACGCAGGAAACGTTCCTCTACTACTCGTTCGGCCTGGCCGGTCACGCGCTGATCCAGATCCTCGCCCGAGCGTTCTACGCCTCCCGGGACACGAAGACGCCGCTCGCGCTCACCCTCATCTCGATCGGGACGAACATCACGCTCTCGGTGGGGCTGGCCCCGGTCTACGGGATCAAGGGTCTGGCGATGGCGAACTCGATCGCCACGCTCGCCGAGGCCGCGCTCTTCCTGGCGCTCTTGGCGCCGCGGGCGCGCCTCCGGCTCCGCGGACTCGGAACGTCGTCGGTGAAGGTGGCCGCGGCGAGCTTGCTCATGGGGATCGCGATGTTCCTGTTCATCGGCGCGACGAACCTCACCGTCGATCTCGAGCAGACCAAGCCCGGCCTCTTCCTCCAGACCGCGGTCGCCATGGCCGTGGGAGCACTGGTCTACGTTGCCGCTTCGTCGCTGCTGCGAGTCCCCGAGCTGGAGGAGATCACCGCGGTCGTGCGGGCGCGCCTCGGCCGGGAGCGCGCCGCCCCCTAGGCCCTCGTGTGCCACTACGCTCATCGGATGTCCGAACCGCAATCCCGGATCCGCAACTTCTGCGTCATCGCCCATGTCGACCACGGGAAGACGACGCTGTCCGATCGCCTGCTCGAGCTCACCGGCACGGTGACGCTGCGGGAGATGCGCGACCAGCTGCTCGACTCGATGGACCTGGAGCGCGAAAAGGGGATCACGATCAAGGCCCGCGCGGTCCGGATGGACTGGACCGGCCGCGACGGCCAGATCTACGAGCTGAATCTCATCGATACGCCGGGACACGTCGATTTCAACTACGAGGTGAGCCGGTCGCTCGCCGCGTGCGAGGGCGCGCTTCTCCTGGTGGACGCGTCGCAGGGGATCGAGGCCCAGACCTTGGCGAACGCGTACCTCGCGGTCGAGCAGGGCCTGGTGGTCATCCCGGTGATCAACAAGGTCGACCTTCCGAGCATCGATCTCGACATGGTGCGCGAGGATCTGCACACGACCCTCGGCTTCACGGACGACGAGATCCTCCTCGCCTCGGGGAAGACCGGGCTAGGGGTCGCCGAGCTCCTTCACGCGGTGGTCGAGCGCGTCCCAGCGCCGGTCGGCGATGCGGACGGTCGTTTACGCGCACTCATCTTCGACTCCCACTACGACGCCTACAAGGGCGTGGTCGCGCACGTGCGCATCTCTGACGGCTCGATCAAGTCCGACGACCGGATCTACCTCATGGCCACGCAGAAGGAGAGCGATCTGCTCGAGCTCGGCATCTTCGCCCCCGACGCGATCCCGCGAAAAGAGCTTCTTGCCGGGGAGGTCGGGTACGTCGCCACCGGGCTCAAGGCGGTGGCCGACTGCCGGGTCGGGGACACCCTCACCCTCGCGACCGACCCGGCGACCGACCCGCTCGCCGGCTACCGGCCGGCAAAGCCGATGGTCTTCGCGGGCTTCTACCCGACGTCCGCGGAGGATTACC
>DATLEG010000002.1:0-8459 GCA_035525465.1 Saccharimonadales bacterium (SeqCode) | reverse complement strand
GCTCCTCACCGTGGCGACCCGGGCGGTGCATGGGGGCGCGTTCGCCCTGCGCCTGCTCTTCGCCGTCGCGCTCCTGTTCTTCGTCGAGCGGGCGTTCGGACCGGTGGCCCTCCGGGTGCTCGACCCGGTGTCGCTGCTCCTCCACGGCCTCGCCGCGTTCATCGCGCTGGCCCTCGCCCTCGCGGCGGCGAGCGCCCTCCGGGCTCGCGGCCGTTCCGGTCGCTCCGGCGGCCACGCGGTCACCTCCGCCACCACGTGACGACCGCGGTCGCCGACGCGGCGGCGCAGCTGGTCGCCGGCGTGGCCGAGGTGGTCGTGGGCGCCGAGACGGTGACCGAGCAGCTCTTCGCCGCCCTTCTGGTCGACGGGCATGTGCTGCTTGACGATGTCCCGGGGGTGGGCAAAACGACCCTCGCGCGGGCCGTCGCCGGTCGCCTCGACCTCGACTTCCGCCGCGTCCAGTGCACCCCGGACCTGGTGCCCTCCGATGTGACCGGGGTCTCGATCTACGACGAGCGGAGCGGTCGTTTCGAGTACCGCCCCGGCCCGCTCATGAGCAATGTCGTGCTGGTGGATGAGATCAACCGAGCGACCCCGCGTGCGCAGTCGAGCCTGCTCGAGGCGATGCAGGAGGGCCAGGTCACCGTGGACGAGACGAGCCATCCGCTGCCGGATCCGTTCTTCCTCATCGCCACGCAGAACCCGATCGAGCTCGAAGGGACCTTCCCGCTTCCCGAGGCGCAGCTGGACCGCTTCCTGTTCCTGCTCCGGCTCGGCTACCCCGATGCCGAGGGTGAAGAGCGGATCCTTCGCCTGCACGGCGCCACCGCTCGGGACGCCGGCATCCCCCGGCCGATCCTGGGTCGCGCGGCGATCGCCACGCTCCGGCAGGCGGTCCGCGCGGTCCACGTCGGCGACGCGGTCCGCGGCTACATCGTCGCGATCGCGCGGGCGACGCGCGGACGACCCGGGGTCGAGCTCGGGGCGAGCCCCCGGGCGGCGGTCGCGCTGTTCCGCGCGGCCCAGGCACGCGCGGCGATCCGCGGCCGGGCGCACGTGCTGCCCGATGACGTGAAGGCTCAGGCGCCCGCGGTGCTCCGGCACCGGCTGTTCCTCGACGCGGACGCGCAGATGCGTGGCCGGACCGCTGAGGCGGTGATCGGCGAGGTCCTCGGGTCGGTCACGGTCCCGGCCGAGGAGCCGCGCCAGATCGCATGACGGTACGCAGCGGCCGGTTTCCCTGGCCGGTCTGCGCCGTTCTCCTCGCCGCCGCGGCGGTGTCGCGCAGCCCGGCGGTGCTCATCCTCGCGATCGCTTCGCTTGCCGCGTGGGCGGTCACCGAGCTCACGGCCCGCGTCGCGCTGGCGGAGCTGCAGGTCCGGGCGACGGTGACGCCGGATCGGATGGTGGCCGGCGAGTCGTTCGCCGTGGAGCTGGTCGTCACGAACCGCAAGCCGCTGCCGGTGCCGTGGCTCGAGATCCGGGTCACGCTCCCGGACGGCATCGAGCCCGACGTCACGGTCCCGGGCGTCCCGCGGGGAACGGTGAGCGCCGGCTTCGCCCCGCGTGCGCACGAGCGGGTGACCCTTCGGTTCGCGCTGCGGGCACCGGCTCGGGGTGCGTACGTGCTTGGGCCGCTGCGCCTGCGCAGCAGCGACTGGCTCGGCTTCACCAGCGTCGAGCGGGTCGAGACCGACCACCTCGCGGTCATCGCGTATCCGGTGCCGCTCGCTGTCGCCGACCGTCACCGGCCGTCACTCCGGCCCTTGTCGGAGACCGCGACCCGGCGCGGCCTGCTGCCGGACCCGCTGCGCTTCCGTGGCGTGCGGCTGCATGTCGCCGGGGATCCCACCAAGGAGATCCATTGGAAGGCCTCGGCCCGGCTCGGCGCGCTCCAGACCAAGCTGTTCGAGCCGGCCACCAGCCTCGATGCGATCTTCCTGCTGAACGTCGCGACCCACGAGCAGTTCTGGATCCAGGCCGACCCGGCCGAGACCGAGCTGGTGATCTCGGCGACGGCCGAGCTCATCCGGCTCGCGGCGGCCGCCGGTCGCCAGATCGGCCTGGTGACCAACGGCCTGGACAACGTGACGCACGAGCGGCCCCGCTCGAGCCTGGGGCGCGGTCCGCGGCCGCTCGCCCGGAGCCTGGAGATCCTCGCCCGCCTGGGACCCTACGCGTCCGCATCGCCGGAGCAGGTCTTTCTCCGCGAGCGCGGCCGGCTTCCCTGGGGGGCGACCCTCGTGCTGGTGACCCCGGTGCTCGAGCCACCCCTCGCCGCGGCGGCCCTGGCGCTTCGTCGCGCGCACCACCGTGTGCTGGTCATCAGCCTCGCGCAGCCCCAGGACGCTGGGCGCGCGCGGCTGGTCGGGGCCGATGTCCGCCTGGATGTCCTGCGTCCCGGGACCCGTCATGCCGCGGGGTAGGCGCGCGGTGAGCATCGCGCTGCAGGCGGCGCGCTGCCTGGTCGAGGGCACGATCTTCGCCGCGGCCGTCGCGGCGCTCCATCCGGTGCTCGGAGGCGCCACGACGGTCGCCGCGCTCGCCGTCGCGCTCGGCCTCGCCGGCGCGGCGCTCGGACTGGTCGCCGTGCTTGCGGAGACCCGCAACGCGCGTCCCAGCGGCGGCCTGGCGGCACTCATCGTCATCGCCGCGGCCGGATGGGGCGTGTGGTCGGCGCCCCCCGGGGTCGAGGGCGTCGTGCTCCTCGGGCGCGCCGTGGGGTTCGGGATCCTGGGGGAGGTCTTCCTCTGGCGCGTCCTCGATGTCGCGCGGGGCCTCATCCGGTGGGGCGCGGTGCGGAACGCCGGAGCGGTGGCGACGCTCGTGCTCGGCGGCGTCGCCGTTATGCCCGGGCCGATCGACCGGGGCGGGATCGCCGCCTGCGCGATCCTCGCGATCACGGCGACCTCGATCGGTCTCGCGCTTTCCCGATCGGCCGAGGAGCTGGCCCTCGCCGGCCGTGACGCGCGGGGCGACGCGGGTGTGGCGACGGCCCCGGGCGCGGCGGTCCTGCTCGCGGCCATCGCGGTCGCCGCCGGCGCGGCCACCCCTCCGCTCACCGAAGCCCTCGGCCGCCTCGGCGGCGCCGCCGGTCCGTACGCCGACCGGCTGCTGTTCACGCTGCTGCTGCCGCTCGGCTACGTCGCGGCGTGGCTCGTCGCGGTCTTCGCCACGCTGTTCGGGGCGCTCCGTCTCGGCCGGATCGAGCCACCGCCGCTCATCTTGCGGATGTCCGCGGAGGAAGAGGCGGAGGCACTGCGGCAGATCGAGGCGTCCCGGCCGTTCGTCGTGGGTGCGGTCGAGCTCATCGTGGCCCTGATCGCCCTGATGGCCCTGCTGGTGCTGGTCGAGCGGATGACCCGCGAGCGCCGATCGTCACTGCCCGAGGGGACGACCCTGGAGCGCGAAGCCGTGGCCGGGACCGGCCTCGTCACGCTGCTCGCGGGACTACGGCCGTCCCGCCGCGTCCGACCCGGCCCGCCGCGGGACGATGGGACGCCCGCGGGGGCGCTGCGGCTCCTCTATTGGCGGTTCCTGGCGGAGACCGAGCGCCGGGGGATCGGCTGGCGAGCAGCTGCGGAGACGCCGGCCGAGCATTTCGAGCGTGCGGTGCGAGCGGAGCCGCGGACCCTGGCCGCGGGGCCGCTCGTGCGGGCCTTCGAGACGCTGCGCTACGGCGACGCCGGTCCGGATGCCGAGACGGTGGCCGCTGCCCGGGCCGCGCTGTCCGATCTGGCGGTCCGATGACCGAGGTCGTCGCGATCGTCGGCCCCACGGCCTCGGGGAAGAGCGCGGTCGCGCTCCGTGCGGCCGAAGCGTTCGGCGGCGAGATCGTCTCCGCCGACTCGCGACAGGTCTATCGCCGGATGGACATCGGGACCGCCAAGCCGACGACGTCCGAGCAGGCGCGGGTCCGCCACCATTGCATCGATGTCGTCGACCCGGGGACGCGCTACGACGCCGCGCGGTACCAGCGTGACGCGCTGGCCGCGCTCGCCGACATCGCGACGCGGGGCCAGCGCGCGTACGTGGTCGGGGGGACCGGCCTGTATCTCCGGGCGCTCCTGGATGGCCTGCGGCTGACCGCGCTGCCGGGTGATGCCCTGCTCCGCGCCGGCCTCGAAGCCCGTGGCGCGGCCGGTGGCGGCAGCGAGCTGCACCGCGAGCTCGCCCGGATCGATCCGGCGGCGGCCGGACGGGTCGATCCACGGAACGTCCGCCGGGTCATCCGGTATCTGGAGATCGCGACGCTTGCCGGGGGCGTCCCGCTCGCGCGCACGGCCGGCGTGACCGCGCGGCGGATCGGCCTCGATCCGCCGCGGGCCGAACTGGATGCCCGGATCCTCGCGCGGGTCCGGCGGATGGTCGAGGACGGGGTGCTGGAGGAGACCCGCGCGCTCGTCGCCTCCGGGCTGGATCCGCGCCTGCCGAGCATGAGCGCCCACGGCTATGTGCACTGGGCCGCCCACCTGCGCGGTGAGCTCGATCTCGAAGCCGCGGTGCTGGCCACGGCGAAGGACGTGCGCGCGTACGCCCGCCGGCAGATGACCTGGTTCCGCCGGGATCCGCAGGTGGTGTGGATCGACCCGCTGCGCGAAGACCCGCTCACCGCGGTCCGCCGGCTCGAGGCGTGATGAGATTCACCAAGATGCACGGCTGCGGCAACGACTTCATCCTCGTCGACCGAGCTGACGGCCCGCTGTCGATCGGTCCCGAGGTGACGAGGGCGCTCTGCGACCGGAGGACCGGGATCGGCGCCGACGGGATCCTCGTCGTCGGGCTGCCCGCGTCTCCGACACCGCGCCGCTGGCCCCTGGAGATCCACAACGCCGACGGCACGCAGGCCGAAGCGTGTGGCAACGGATCGCGCTGCGTCGCGCGGTATCTGCTCGACCGCCACGGCGGCGACGACCTGGAGCTGGAGACCGCCGGTGGCATCGTCCCGGCGCGTCGCGACCCGGCCGGCATCGCGATCGAGCTCGCGAGGCCGGAGGTCGGCGAAGCGGTGCCGCTGCATCTGGATGGGGTCGCCCTCGATGCGCGATCCGTGCGGGTGGGAAATCCGAACGTGGTCGTCTTCGTCGAGGACCCCGACCGGGCCGATCTCGCCGCGCTGGCCGCCGCTGCCACCGCTATCGCCGGCCCGGCGAATGTCGTGGCCGTCCACCGGAGCGGTCCGGCTGAGCTGACCGTCCGGGTCCACGAGCGGGGGGTCGGTGAGACGCTGGCCTGCGGCACCGGATCGTGCGCCGCCGTCGCCGCGGCGCTCGCATCGGACGGTGTGACCGGGGATACGGTCCGGGTGCGGCTCCGAGGTGGCACACTCGAGGTCCGCCCACGCGGTGAGCGCTACGTGCTGGCCGGCCCCGCCGAGTACGTCTACCAGGGAGAACGATGACCATCGACACGGCCGATCCGGCCGAGCGCGCTTACCTCGTCGGGCTGGAGCAGCCTGGCGCGAAGATCGAGACCGCCGACTCCCTCGAAGAGCTGGCGACGCTGGTCGCCGCCGCGGGCGCGACCGTCGTCGGTCGGACGTCGCAGCATCGCCGGACCCCCGACCGGAACACCTGGGTCGGAAAGGGCAAGGCCGAGGAGCTCGCCCTCGAGCGGGAGCGTCTCGCCGCCGATCTCATCGTGTGCGATGAGGAGCTCACCCCGACCCAGCAGCGGAATCTCGAGACGCTCCTGGGCGCGCGGGTGATCGATCGCTCGGCGGTCATCCTCGACATCTTCGCCAAGCGCGCGCGGTCTCGCGAAGGGCAGCTGCAGGTCGAGCTCGCCCAGATGGAATACCGGCTGCCTCGCCTGTCGACCACCGGACGCGAGCTCTCGCGCCAGGGCGGCGGGATCAACACCCGCGGTCCGGGGGAGACGAAGCTCGAGAGCGACCGGCAGATCATCCGTAAGCGCATCGGCGAGCTGCGGGCCCGGATCGGCGAGGTGGCCGCCCAGCGCGAGCGCTCGCGCCGCTCGCGAAAGCAGGAGGGCCTGTTCCTGGCCGCGCTGGTGGGGTACACCAACGCCGGCAAGTCGACACTGCTCAACCTGCTCGCCGGCGCCGACGTGCTGGTGGCCGACCGTCCCTTCGCGACGCTCGATCCGACGACCCGCCGGGCGGAGCTGGGCGGCGGCGCGACCCTCCTGCTGTCGGACACCGTCGGGTTCGTCAACAAGCTGCCGACCGCTCTGATCGCGGCGTTCAAGGCGACGCTCGAAGAGCTCTCCGACGCGGATCTGTTGGTGCATGTCGCTGACGCCGCCCATCCGAATCTCCACGAGCGCATCACCGTGGTGAACGACACCCTGGCGTCGCTCGGCCTCGGCTCCCGGCCTCGCCTGGTGGTGTTGAACAAGGCCGACGCGCTTCGGGCGGGGGAGGGGGAGGCCCTGCGCGAGGCCCTCGGCGCGGAGCTCCCGCAGGCGATCTTCGTCTCCGCCCGGACCGGCGCGGGCATCGATGTGCTCCGCGAGCGGCTGGCGCGGCTGACCCGCGCCGACTGGAAGACCGTCCGGGTCATGCTTCCGTACGACACCGGCGGTGCCCTCGTCCAGCGGATCCGCGAGCACGGGTCGCTCCTGCGCGCGGATTACGGCGAGGGCGGCATCGCCGTCGCGGCGGAAGTCCCCGCGGCCCTGGCGGCGCAGCTGGAAGAGGCGGGGACCGCCTCGTGAGGGCCGGCCTTCGGGCCGAGGACACGAGCTACCGCGCGCTCCTCGACGTTCCCCGCTTCGCCCGCCTCGCGGGCGCGACCTTGCTCGTGCGTACCGCGGCATCGATGTGGCAGCTCGCCCTCGTGCTGTTCGTCCTCGTCCGCTACGGCTCTCCGGCCCTTGCCGGGCTCGCGGTGTTCCTCAGCATCGCGCCGGGCGTGCTGGTGAGCCCGCTCGCGGGTGCACTGCTCGATCGCCACGGCCGGATCCGCCTGATGGTCGCGGACTACGTCGTCTCGGCTCTCGCCCTCGCGCTGCTGGTCGGCCTCTCCCGGTTCGAGCTTCCGCTTCCGGTGCTCCTCGTCCTGATCGGCATCGCCTCGCTCACCAATCCGCTCGGCACCGCAGGCGCCCGGTCGCTCTTTCCGCTCGTGGTGCCCCGGCATCTCTGGGACCGTTCGAACGCGCTCGACAGCGTGGGCTACACCCTCACCACGGTCATCGGGCCACCGCTCGCCGGCGCGATCGTCGCGTTCACCGCCCCCGAGGCCGCGATCCTCGTGACGGCGTTCATCTACCTCGGTGGCGCGCTGGCACTCGTCGGCGTGCCCGATGTGGACGATCGCCAGGAGGCGCCGGGAAGCGTCCTCGCCGAAGCCCGGGCCGGATTGCTGTATGTGCTTCGCCACCCTGCGCTCCGCGGTCTTGCCCTTGGACTCTCGGTGATGAATCTCGCAATGGGCATCCTCGTCGTCGCGCTCCCGGTCCTGGTCTTTACCCGCCTCGCCGGCGGCGCCTCCCAGGTCGGGTTCCTCTGGGCGATCATCGGCGTGGCCGGGGTCGTCACCGGCCTGTTGGTCGGCCGCTGGGGGACGGCGGGGCGCGAGCGCGGGCAGCTCGTTGCGGCCACGCTCGGGATCGCCGCCGGGTGCGGCGTCCTGTTCGGCGCGGGGTCACTGCCGCTGGTCATCGCCGGCGTGGTCCTGGTGGGCGCGGCGCAGGGCGGGCTCGATGTCGCGTTGTTCTCGCTCCGGCAGCGGGTCACCGATCCGGCCTGGTTCGGCCGGGCGTTCGCGGTCTCGATGCACCTGAACTACTCCGGGCTCCCGGTCGGCTCGGCCCTTTCCGGGCCGCTCTTGGCGGTCTCGCTCCCGTTCGCCCTTGGTGCGGCGGTCCTGTTCGCGCTCGCGGCGGCGTCGATCACCTTCGTGTTGGTGCCCTCGAGCTCGCGTGCCGGGACCCTCAGGCCGCCTTCACCGCGCTGATGATCCGCGCCAGGACGTCCTTCGCGTCGCCGAACAGCATCGCGGTCTTCGGGTCGAGATAGAGGTCGTTGTCGATGCCGGCGAAGCCCGGCTTCAGGCTGCGCTTGATCACGATCACATTCGCCGCCCTGTCGACGTCGAGGATCGGCATCCCGTAGATCGGGCTGCCCGTCGTGGTCCGTGCAGCCGGGTTGGTCACGTCGTTCGCGCCGATGACCAGCGCGACGTCGGCTCGGGCGAACTCGGGATTGACCGCCTCCAGGTCGAGGAGCTTCTCGTACGCGACGTTCGCCTCGGCGAGGAGGACGTTCATGTGTCCGGGCATGCGCCCCGCGACCGGGTGGATCGCGTATACCACGCGGACGCCGCGGTGCTCGAGGAGGTCGGCGAGCTCGCGGACGTTGTGCTGGGCCTGTGCCACCGCGAGCCCGAAGCCCGGGACGATGATCACGCTTCGCGCGTATGCGAGGAGTACCGCCGCATCCTCCACCGTGGTCGCGCGCGCCGAGCGCCCGTCGTCGACGCGCGCGCTGCCGG
>DATLEG010000126.1:0-5581 GCA_035525465.1 Saccharimonadales bacterium (SeqCode) | reverse complement strand
GAGGAGGTCGAAGATGGGTCTCGTGCCGATGGTCGTCGAGCAGTCCGGTCGCGGGGAGCGGGCCTACGACATCTTCTCCCGCCTGCTCAAGGACCGGATCATCTTCATCACCGATCAGATCGAAGACAACATGGCGAACCTCATCATCGCCCAGCTCCTGTTCCTCGAGTCCGAGGACCCGGAGAAGGACATCTACCTGTACATCAACTCCCCGGGCGGGGTGGTGACCGCCGGCCTTGCGATCTACGACACGATGCAATACCTCAAGGCCCCGGTGAACACCGTCTGCATCGGCCAGGCCGCGTCGATGGGCGCGGTGCTCCTCGCGGCCGGCGCGAAGGGCAAGCGCTATGCCCTGCCGAACGCCCGGATCATGATCCATCAGGGGTCCGGCGGCTTTCGGGGGAACACCCCGGACGTGATGATCCAGGTGAAGGAGCTCGAGACCCTCGTGGACAAGCTCACGAAGATCCTCGCCCACCACACCGGACAGACCGTCGATCAGGTCAGGAAGGACTCCGACCGGGACCGGTTCATGAGCGCGGAGGAAGCCAAGACCTATGGCCTCATCGATGAGGTCTACACCGGGAAGGAATCGCTCATCTCCCTCGCCAAGGAAGACGACGATGTGAAGACGCCGGTCGCGGCCCGATGACGACCGCCGCCAAGGGGAGCAAGCCCTACCGCTGCTCCTTCTGCGGGAAGAGCCAGGACCAGGTCCGCAAGCTCATCGCCGGACAGGGCGTGTACATCTGCGACGAGTGCATCACCCTCTGCCGCGAGATCGTGGACGAGGAGTTCATGGAGACCCCCAAGGCCCGCGCCGCGGGTCAGAAGGTCCCGAGCCCCCGCCGGATCAACGAGATCCTCGATTCCTACGTCATCGGCCAGGACCGGGCCAAGCGCGTCCTCTCCGTCGCGGTCTACAACCACTACAAGCGGGTCGGCGCCGGTCACCGGGTCGACGAGGTCGAGCTCGGGAAGTCGAACGTCCTGCTCATCGGGCCGACCGGCTGTGGCAAGACCCTCCTCGCCCAGACCCTCGCCCGGATCCTCGATGTACCGTTCTCCATCGCCGATGCCACAAGCCTCACCGAGGCCGGGTACGTGGGCGAGGACGTCGAGAACATCCTCCTGCGGCTCATCCAGGCCGCCGACTTCGATCTGAACCGGGCGCAGCGCGGGATCATCTACATCGACGAGATCGACAAGATCGCGCGCAAGGGCGACAACCCGTCGATCACCCGGGACGTCTCCGGCGAGGGCGTCCAGCAGGCGCTGCTGAAGATCCTCGAGGGCACCGTCGCCAACGTCCCGCCGCAGGGCGGTCGCAAGCATCCCCACCAGGACTTCATCCAGATCGACACGACCAACATCCTGTTCATCCTGGGGGGCGCCTTCGAGGGTCTCGAGAAGATCGTCGAAGCGCGGATCGGCCGGAAGACGATGGGCTTCGGGGCCTCGCTCTCGCAGAACACCAAGGAGACGACGGCGATCCTCGAGCAGATCATGCCCGACGATCTGCTGAAGTACGGGCTCATCCCCGAATTCGTGGGCCGTATGCCGGTGATGGTCCCGCTCCAGTCGCTGGACGAGAACGACCTGCTGCGGATCCTCACCGAGCCGAAGAACGCGATCGTGAAGCAGTACCAGAAGTTCCTGTCCATCGATAAGGTCGAGCTCCAATTCACCGACGATGCGCTCATGTCGGCCGCCGTCGGCGCCGCGAAGCGCAAGACCGGGGCCCGCGGCCTGCGGACGATCATCGAAGAGGTGCTGCTCGACGTCATGTACGAGATCCCCTCCCGCACCGACGTCCGCAAGGTGGTCGTGACGGCCGAGTCGATCGACGGCAAGGTGAAGCCGCTCCTGCTGAGCAAGAACGAGCAGGTCATGCTCGAGGGCGACGAGGCGAGCAGCGCCTAAGCTCTATTTCGCCAGCCCGCGTGATCTGCCGACGAAGCACCCGACCACCGGAATGACGCAAAAGATCATCCAGTCGGAGCACGCCACCATCGGCATCACCGATCTCGCGCCGAAGACGGTCGTCGGATCGCACAAGCACGACATGGAGGAGATCGGGGTGGTGACCAAGGGTAGCCTGGTCATGGTCATCGCCGGCGAGCAGCGGATCCTCACCCCGGGTGACAGCTACCGGGCCCCCGTCGGCGCCACCCACGGCGCCCGGGTGTTCGAGGAGGCGGCGCAGGTGATCGCTGTCTGGAGCCCGCCGCGCACCGATCTCACCCTTCCCTAGAATCAACCCATTGGTGGCCGATCTCATCATGTACTCGCTCGCGACCTGCCCCACCTGCGTCGCCGCGCGCGAGGAGATGGATGCCGCGGGAACGGCCTATGAGGACCGCGTGCTCGACAACGATCCCGCCTTCCAGGCGGAGGTGCTCCGGCTGACCCGCCAGCGCACGGTCCCGGTGTTCGTCAAGGGCGGGACGGTCGTGGTCGGCTTCCACGGCGAGAAGGGCTGAACCTTTTGAAACGTGATCAGGTGATCGCATGAGCGAGCGTTCCATCGTCCAGCTGTTCGACCTGTCCGATCGCGTCGCGATCGTGACCGGCTCGGGCGCGGGGATCGGCCTCGGGATCGCCCGGCGTCTCGCGGAGGCAGGCGCGGCGGTCGTCGTGAACGACATCGACCTGGCCCGGGCGAAGGTCGGGGTCTCGCGGCTCCGCGGCCGCGGGTACAGCGCCACCCTCCCCGTCGCCGCCGATGTCGCCACGCCCGAGGGTGCCGGGCTCCTCGTCGACGCGGCGGTCGCCCGGTTCGGCCGGGTGGACATCCTGGTGAACAACGCCGGGATCTATCCGACCGCACCGTTCCTCGACGAGTCGCTCGAGCTCTGGGACAAGACGCTCGACACGAACCTCCGTGGGCCGTTCCTCTGCAGCCAGGCGGTGGCCCGCCAGTTCGAGCGCCAGGGACGGGGCGCGGCGATCCTGAACATCGCGAGCGTCGTCGGCCTGGTCGGGTCCGGCCCGACCGCCGCCGCCTACGCCGCATCGAAGGGCGGTCTCATCGCGCTCACGAAGACCCTCGCGCGGGCGGTCGGCCCCTACGGCGCGCGCGCGAACGCGATCGCGCCTGCCGGGATCGAGACCGAGGGGACCCGCGGGATGTGGGACCCCGGCTTCGCGGCGCGGCAGCCGATCGGCCGGTTCGGGACCGCCGACGACGTCGCGATGACCGCGCTCTTCCTGGTGGCACCCGCTTCGGATTACCTTACGGGGGAGGTCGTGGTCGTGGACGGTGGCTATCTGCTGATGCAGGCGTAGCGCCGGCGGGTGCGGGCTCGGATCCAGATGGGCCGGATGGCCAGCTTGCGTGCGTGGGAGGGACCTTGAAGCGCTTCATCGCGATCCTGTTCAGCGCCACCGTGCTCGCGTCCTGCGGCGGGTCCGCCGGGACGGGCACGCCCGCCGCGACCGGCACCGCCGCCGCGACCGTCGCCGCGAACAGCGGCCCCTGCGGTCCGAAGGGGACCGGGTCGCTCACCGTCCTCGGGACCCCGCAGGAGGAGTACATCCAGGGCATCACGAAGGCCTTCGAGGCCGAGTGCGGCATAAAGACGACCTACGTCCGCCTCTCCAGCGGCGAGGCGGTCGCCAAGCTCACGGCCGATAAGGCGAACCCGCAGTTCTCGGTCTGGTGGGGCGGTCCGGCCGACGGCTTCATCGCCGCGAACAAGGCCGGCCTGCTCGAGGCCTACAAGCCCAAGCTGTTCGACAAGATCCCAGCGAACTACCGCGACCCCGATGGCGTTTGGACCGGCATCTATGTCGGTGCGCTCGGCCTTGCGGTGAACACGAAGGTCCTCGCGGCGAAGAATCTTCCCGAGCCGGCCTCGTGGGCCGATCTGGCCAAGCCCATCTACAAGGGTCAGATCTCGATGGCCCACCCCGCGTCCAGCGGGACCGCCTACACGATGATGGCGACCCAGATGTTCCTGAACAACAAGGACATCGAAAAGGGCTTCGCGTACATGAAGGCGTTCCACTCCAACGTCCTGCAGTACCAGAAGACCGGCGCGGCACCGGCCCGTATCGCCGGGCAGGGTGAGGTGGCCATCGGCGTCGTCTTCTCGCACGACACCGTCGCCGCCATCGAAGAGGGCTTCAAGGATCTCAAGGTCGTGTTCCCGTCGGAGGGCACCGGCTACGAGATCGGTGGCGAGGCGCTGGTGAAGAACGCGCCGGACCCCGTCGCCGGCAAGACCTTCCTCGACTGGGCCCTGGGGGTCAAGGCGCAGGAGCTCGGCGCGACGGTGAAGGCGTACCAGATCCCGACGAACCCGGACGCGAAGGTGTCCGAGAAATCGGTGAAGCTGTCCGCGGTGAAGACCGTCTCCTATGACTTCCAGTGGGCCGGAGACAACAAGAAGACGCTCGTGGACCGGTTCTCGAACGAGGTCGCTCCCGCTCCCAAGTGATCCGCATCCGACGCGATCCCGCCGCCGCCATCCTCGCAGTGGTGGTGGCGGCGGGCATCGCGTTCGCCCTGCTCTACCCGCTCTCGATGGTGCTGCGTGAGGCACTCCTCGATGAAGCGGGCGCGTTCGACCTGACGCCGATCCTGCGCATCTTCCGCTTCCCGGTGCCCCGCCAGGTCGTCGCCAACACGATCGCCATGGGCATCACCTCCGGGATCCTTGCCACCCTGCTCGGCTTCGCCTTCGCCCTGGCGACCACCCGGGCGGTCCGCGGGCCGGTCCGGACCCTCCTCCACTACATCGCGCTCCTCCCGCTCATCGCGCCCCCGTTCGCCCTCGCCCTCTCGACGATCTTCCTGTTCGGTCGGCAGGGGCTCCTGACTCGCGGCCTGTTCGGCTGGGAGACCGACCCGTATGGGTTCAGCGGCCTGATCTTCGTCCAGACGATCACCTTCTTCCCGGTGGCGTACCTCATCTTCGATTCGCTCGTCCGGCAGCTCGACCCTGCGCTCGAGGAAGCGGCGCTGAATCTCGGGGCATCGCGGGGCCGGATCCTCCGAACGATCGTGATCCCGCTCCTGCGGCCGGGATTCGCCGCCGGCTTCCTCATCATCTTCGTCGAGTCGCTCGCCGACCTCGCGAACCCGCTGCTCATCGGGGGCGACTTCAACGTGCTCGCTTCGAGCGCGTATCTGTCGATCATCGGGGAGTTCGACACCCGGAAGGCGGTCGCGTACTCGGTGGTCCTGATGATCCCGTCGCTCATCGCCTTCTTCGCCCAGCGGCTCTGGGTCGGAGAGGGCTCGGTCGTCACCGTGACCGGCAAGCCGTCCACCGGGCGGGCCCAGGCCCTCGGGAAGGCGTTCCGGGTGGCGCTGCTCGCGGTCGTCGGTCTTGCCGGCACGCTGGTCGTCCTGCTCTACCTCACCGTCATCGCCGGGGCGTTCACCAAGCTCCTCGGGATCGACAATCAGCTGACCCTCGACAACTTCCGCTTCGTCCTCGGGGGGATCGGCACCCGCGCGATGACCGATACGACGCTGCTGTCGGCGATCGCCGCGCCGATCGCGGCCCTGTCGGGGCTGGCGGTCGCATACCTCGTCGTCCGGACGCGGATCCCCGGGCGGATCGCGTTC
>DATLEG010000123.1:0-5193 GCA_035525465.1 Saccharimonadales bacterium (SeqCode) | reverse complement strand
AAGACGCGCGCGAAGAGCCCCTCGACCAGCTCGTAGATGTCCTCCTCGGTGGGGAACGACATCTCGACGTCGACCTGGGTGAACTCGAGCTGGCGGTCGGCGCGCAGGGCTTCATCGCGGAAGCAGCGGGCGATCTGGATGTAGCGCTCGAAGCCGGCGACCATCAGGATCTGCTTGAAGATCTGCGGCGACTGCGGCAAGGCGTAGAACTCGCCCGGGTGCACGCGGCTTGGCACGAGGTAGTCGCGCGCGCCCTCTGGCGTGGACTTCGTCAGGATTGGCGTCTCGATCTCCCAGAAGCCCTGTTCGTCGAAATATCGCCGGATCGCCATCGTCACCCGATGGCGCAGCCCGAGGTTGTGCTGCAACCGCGGGCGCCGCAGGTCGAGGTATCGATACCGCAGCCGCACGTCTTCCGACACGTTCGCGTCGTCCGCAATCGGCAGCGGCGGGGTCTTCGCTTCGTTCAGCACGGTGACCGATCCCGCGATCACCTCGATCGTCCCGGTGGGCAGCTTGTCGTTCACCTGATCGCCCGCACGGGCGGTGACCTCGCCCTCGACCTGGATCACCCACTCCGAGCGGACCGCACCGAGCGCGTCGTGCGCCGGCCCGCCGGCCTTGGCGACGACCTGGGTGAGGCCGTAGCGGTCGCGCAGGTCGATGAACGTGAGCCCACCGAGATCGCGCCGGCGGTGGACCCAGCCGGCGAGGGTGACCCGGGTGCCGGCGTCGGCGACACGCAGCTCGCCGCAGGTCTTCGTGCGGAGCATCAGGCCTCCGGCCCGCTGCCGTGCGGCCCGACGAGGAACGGGGTCTCCCCCGCGGCCCCCGGCTCGTCGACCAAACGGGGGCGCGGCCGCCGGGGGACGTGCCGTCCGACCTCGGTGACGACCGCGGCGAGCCGGGTGACCCGCTGCTCCTTTGCGACCAGATCGCGGACGATGACCTTGCCGCCGCGCGATTCCTCGGTCCCTCGGATCACGACGACCTTGGCTCCGTGCTTCACCGCGCTCTCGAGCTGCTTGTCGAGCGACCGTTTGCTGTAGTCGACGGCCACGCTGAAGCCGGCCTCGCGGAGCGGGGTGGCGAGCTGGGTCCGGTCGGCGCCGTCGGCCGGGTCGCCGGACAGGATGTAGACGTCCGCGTCGGTGCCCTGGCCCACTGCGACCCCCTGTTGCGCCAGGGCGAAGTACAGCACGTCGACCCCGCCGGCGACGCCGACCCCCGGGACCTCGGGCCCGCCCATCGTGCGGACCAGCCCGTCATAACGCCCGCCCGCGGCGACCGCGATCTCGCCCGCCTGAGTGAACGCCGGGTCGGTGAGGATGAATTCGAAGACCGTGCGGGTGTAGTAGTCGAAGCCGCGCACGAGCTGCTGGTCGATCTCGTACCGCACCCCGAGGCGCTCGAGGCCCCCGGTCACCTCCGCAAAATGCGCGCGGTCGTCGCCGGATACGAGGTCAAGGACGTGCGGGGCGCCCTTGGCGATCTGGCGATCCCCCGGATTCTTGCAATCGAAGATCCGCAGGACGTTGGTCTCGAGGCGGTCCCGGCAATCCTGGTCCAGGGCATCCCGGTGCGCCGAGAAGTAGGCGGTGAGCGCCTCCTTCACCGCGGGGCGGGCGGTGCTGCTCCCGATGGTGTTGAGCTTCAACACGACGTCGGTGAGCCCGGTCTCGGCGAGGAGTCCCGCGGTGAACTCGATGATCTCGACGTCCGCCGCGGCCTCCGGAGCGCCGAAGTTCTCAAGGCCCCATTGCCAGAACTGACGGAAGCGGAGCTTCTGCGGCCGCTGCCCGCGGAACATCGGCTCCCAGTACGACAGGCGCACCGGCTGGGGGACGCGATGGAGGCCGTGCTGCAGGTAGGCCCGGGCCACCGGCGCGGTGCCTTCCGGCCGGAGCGCCAGGCCCGGCTCGCCGTGGAGCACGACGTCGTACATCTCTTTGCCCGCCGTATCGCTGGTGGTACCGGCGGTGCGGAGGAAGACCTCGCGGTCCTCGACCGCGGGCGTGACCAGGCGCGGGTAGCCGTACCGCCGGGCCCGGGCAAAGAACACCGCCGCCAGGGCATCGAAGCCGGCGGCCTCGGAGGGCAGGAGATCCCGCATCCCGCGGGCGGTCTGATACGTCGACATCGGAGCATCAAGTATGGTCGAAGGAACATTCGCGCGGAGGTGGACCCCGTGGCCGAGGAGAACGCGACCGTCGAGCTCGAGCGCGGCGGATCGTTCACGATCGCGCTGCACACGACCAGCGCACCCAAGACGGTGGCCAACTTCGTCGAGAAGGCAAAGAGCGGCTTCTACGACGGGAAGACCTTCCACCGGGTCGAGGGCTGGGTCGTGCAGGGTGGTGACCCGGACGGCAACGGCCGCGGCGGCGGCAAGATGCCGAGCGAGCTGAACAGCCTGAACTTCGCGGTCGGGGCCGTCGGGATCGCGCGCGGTCCGGACATCAAGGTGAACAACGACTCGCAGTGGTTCGTGGTCAAGACCGATGCCTCGTTCCTCGACAACCAATACACGAACTTCGGCCAGGTGACCAAGGGGATGGACGTGGTGAGCGCGATCAAGATCGGCGACAAGATCAAGTCGGTGACCGTGTCATGAGGCCGGTCGCCGCGGCGGTCGCGGCCGTGACGATCGTCCTTGTCGGCGCCTGCGGAGGCGCCGGGTCACCGGTGACGACCCTGAGCCCATCGGCACCGGCGACCGCCGCCCGGGCCTCCGCCGCACCCCTTCGGACCGCGCCGCCGGCCTGCGCGATCACCGCCTCGACCGCGCCGGCGGCCCGCGCGATCATCGAGCTCGAAAAGGGCGGGACGATCGCCTTCACCCTCCGTGCCGACAAGGCTCCCAAGACCGTCGCGAACTTCGCCAACATCGCGCGCTCGGGCTGCTACGACGGCCTCACCTTCCACCGGGTCGAGCCGAACTTCGTCATCCAGGGCGGAGACCCGCTTGGGACCGGCACCGGCGGCGGCCAGCAGCCCTCCGAATACAACGATCTGCCGTTCGTGAAAGGCGCGGTCGGCATCGCCCGGGGGAACGACAAGGCGATCAACAACGCCTACCAGTTCTACATCTGCATCGGCGAGTGCCGGTTCCTCGATGGTCAGTACACGAACTTCGGACTGGTGACCGCCGGGCAGGCGCTGGCCGATGCGGTGAAGGTCGGTGACAAGATCAAGTCCATCCGCGTCGAATGACCGCCACGGCGACGGCAGCCCTGCCGGCGGGACGGGTCGCGCATCCGGCCGCCGAAGGACTCCGCACCGGACCGACGCTGGTCCTGTTCGCCGCGTTCGTCCTGGGATTCCTGGTCGCTCTCCGGCTGGACAGCGCCGCCGGCGCCGAGCTGCATCTGGCGGTGGGGATCGGCACCTGGGCCTTTCTTCTCGGCGCGCTCACGCTCCAGTCGCCCAGGGTCCGCGTGCAGGTCGCGATCCTCGTGATCATCGCGACCACGCTCGAGGTGGTGGGCTCGCTGGTCTGGGGGGCCTACCGCTACCGCCTCGGAGACCTGCCGCTCTTCGTGCCTGCCGGGCACGGCATCTTCTATCTGGTCGCGCTGCGCACCGCCGCGCTCCCGTGGATCCTGCGCCGTCAGCGGGGGATCGTCTGGACCGTCAGCCTCGCGGCCACGGCCTACATGGTCTGGGGTCTGCTCCGGCCACCGCTCCCCGACCTCCTCGGGTTCGTCACCTGGGCGATCCTCATCCGCTTCATGGCCCGCGGCCGAGCGCCGCTGCTCTACGCCGTGAGCTTCGTCCTCACGATGGCCCTCGAGCTCTACGGGACGTCCCTCGGGGTCTGGACCTGGGCGCCGCTGCTCCCCGGGCTCTGGCTTCCGGCGGGCAATCCCCCCACCGGCGTCGGCGCCGGCTACTGCGTCATGGACGCGCTGACCCGGCGGACCGTGGCGACCTTCCGCCGCTACCGGCGAACGCCGCCGCCGCCGCTCGCGGAGCCGGCCGGACCCGTCACGACGGGCTAACCGCGGCTGGGGCCGCGCCGAAGCACGCGGCGGAGGAGCGCGACCGCCACGACGAGCAGGCCCGCGCCGATCACCGCCCAGAGTGGGTCTCCGACCATGAAGCTCGATCCTTTGAGGACCCCCAGACCCTGCAGCGTGAAGGTCGCGCCGGCCAGGAGCAGGACCATGGCGATGACGGTCAGGAGGATCCGGTACGGGGCGCCCGTGCCCCTCAGGACTGCACGCCGCCCTTGGTCATCGGCAGCGGATCGAGCACCCGCCGCAGGTCGGCCTCCGGCATCGCCTGCTCCTCGAGCGCGATGTCGATGAGCGGTCGCCGCTCCGCGAGTGCCCGCTTCACCAGCTTCGCCGCGTTCGCGTAGCCGACATGTGGCGCGAGCGCGGTGACGACCAGCGACGGGCTGGCATCGAGCAGCTCTTTTGCCCGCTCCTCATCGACCCGCAGGCCGTCGATGCACTTGGTCCGGAATGCCCGGAGGGCATTGGCCAGGATCGTGGCCGAGAAGCACAGGGCGAAGTTCATCCCCGGCATCATCACGTTGAGCTCGAGCTGCCCGGCCTGGGCGCCGAGCATGACCGCGGTGTCGTTCCCGATGACCTGGTAGCAGACCTGATCGACCATCTCGGCCATCGAGGGATTGATCTTCCCCGGCATGATCGACGAGCCCGGCTGGACCGCGGGAAGGATGAGCTCGCCGAAGCCGGTCCGCGGCCCCGACACCATGAGCCGGATGTCGTTCGCGATGCTCGACAGCTCCACCGCGGCGGTGCGCATCCCGCTGGAGGTCCGCACGAACGCCGCGGTGGACTGCATCGCGGCGAACAGGTCCGCCGCGGGGACGACCGGGTCGCCGGTCCATTCGGAAAGGTGCCGGCAGACCCGGGCGCGGTACTCCGGATCGGCGTTCAGCCCGGTCCCCGCGGCCGTTCCGCCGATCCCCAGCTCGCACAGCTCCCCGCGCGACGACCGCAGGCGGGTCGCGGCCCCTCGCAGGCGGGTCGCGTAGCCGCCGAACTCCTGTCCGAAGGTGATCGGGACGGCGTCCTGGAGGTGGGTCCGGCCGGGCTTCACCGAGCCGGCGTAGCGCTCCGCGTGGCCGGCGAAGCTGGCCGCCAGAAGATCGAGCTCGTCGGCCACGGGCGACGTGAGGTCCAGGAGCGCCAGGCGGATCGCGGTCGGGGTCACATCGTT
>DATLEG010000121.1:0-7389 GCA_035525465.1 Saccharimonadales bacterium (SeqCode) | reverse complement strand
GGGGCAGCGCGCCCACCGGAAGGAGCGCGACGGCGGTCCAGAGCGGATACGCGTACCGCGCGGTGCAGGCACCGGCCGTCAGCGTGCCCTCGCGTCCCGGCTGCAGCCCACCGGTGGCGGCCGCCCAGGCCGCCCGGTCGTACGGGCTGTCGCCGTGCAGCACCAGCCGCCCGCCGCTCCAGAAGCAGAAGAAGTCGTGCGAGGCATGGGAGCGCGCGCTGTTCGCGGCGATCGCGCCGGCCAGAAGGAGGAGAACGCCGATGATGCCGATGAGCAGGGCCCGGCTCAGACGCAGCACGCCGCTCTCTAGATCAGCCGGTCCCGCGGGACGGTGATCCGGATCGTCGTGCCCTCGCCGGGCGTGCTCGAGATCTTGCAGACGCCACCGAGCAGGGCGATGCGCTCGCGCATCCCGAGCAGGCCGAAGTGCCCGGGGCGCACGGTCATATCGCCCCACGGCTCGGCGAACCCGTGGCCGTTGTCCTGCACCACGATCTCGAGGTAGGCCTCGTCTTCCTTCAGCTTCACCGTCACCCGGGTCGCCGCGGCGTGGACCCGGGCGTTCTGGGTGAACTGCTGGAGGTCCTCGTAGAGGCTCGCCCGCTCGACCGAGAAGGCCGCCTCGTACGCGAGGACGCGCAGGTACGCCAGGGCGTCGTCGTCGGGTGCGAGGTCACGGTTCACGTTCAGCACGCCGAGGGTCTTCGCCCCCACGATGAGCGGGATGCAGATCGCGAACGGCACGTCCTTGGTGAAGTGTGGGCGCGATCCTTCGGCGCCGGGCCCGGATGACGATCGGAGCCCGCCGCTCCATCGCCTGCCAGGAGATCGCCGGCCCGATCGGGACGGTCGTCCCGACGATGTCCTCGCCCTTCGCCACCCGCACGATGAGCGTGTCGTTCGTCGCGTCGAACACCATGAGCGAGGCCGAGCTGTAGCCGATGTCCGCCGCCGCCTCGAGGATGAGCGCCAGGAGATCGTCGGTGTCGGTCGTCGCGCCGACCCGCCAGGTCGCGCGCTCGAGGGCGCGCCGCAGGCCGGGGCGTCCATCCGGGCGAGCCTAGGGCCACCGGCCTTGGGGGACTACCGGCCGGTGTGGGCCTCGAACGTGCCGCCGGCCGCGGCAAGGGTCGGGTCACCGACCGCGATGCGGTTCCGGCCGAGGGAGACCTCGGCGTAATAGAACGAGCGGATCCCGATCGCGGTCCCGTCGGCCCCGGGGAACACCCCCTGGATGTCGTTGCCGTCGATCTCGGCCATCGAGTGGTCCACCACCGCGATGCCCGCGTCGCCGTTGTCGCGCAGCGTGTTCCCGATGATCATCGCCATGGACATCTCGTTGATCGCGATGCCCCGGAAGCCGTTCCCCCGCACGATGTTGCGCTCGATCATCGCCTCGGCGTTGTGCAGGACGATGCCTTCCTTCGTGCTGCCGCTCACCACGTTCCCCCGAATGAACGAATGCGCCTGACTCATCGTGTTCGCCAGCTCGATCCCCATGCCGTACGGCCCACTGCCCGCGCGCACCTCGTTGCCCTGGAGCAGGGCGGCGGAGCGTGAGATCCGGATCCCGACGAAGGTCGCGTCGCGGATCCAGCTCCCCAGCACCCGGACCGCGCGGCTTTCCTCCACCAGCACGCCGTACTCGCCGCCGATCACGACGAGCTGGGCCAGGGTCACATCGCGGGTCCCGAGGACGCTGATCACCGTCGCGGCCGGCGCGGCGGTCAACCGCGTGCTCCCGTCGGCCATGCCGACCAGGCTGAGCGGCCGCGAGACCACCAGGGGCCCGGAGAAGGTGCCGCTCCCGATCCGGATGAGCGCCCCGGAGGGGGCGGCATCGATCGCCGCCTGGAGCGCGGTCCCGGCGGCGACATCGATCGTCGCGACCGGAACGGTGCGGCTGAGTGCCGACCCGCCCGTCGTCACGAGCACGGCTGCGAGGGCCAACGCGGCCGCGCCGAGAGCCCGGCGACCATCGGTGCGGGCAGGTGACCGCACGGCGGCAGCCGCCTCGGTCTGCCCGAGCAGCGCGGCGCGGAAGGCGAGGGCGAGCGGCACCAACTCGGCCAGGTTGTAGGCAAAGTGCAGGTCGGGCCGCGCGACCGGAAGCCCGCCGCCGATCAGACCGCCGCTGGCCAGGAACCCCGGTTGGCCGGAGATGCCGGTCACCAGGTACCCCGAGAGCAGGTAGGCGTGCTCGAAGGCGTGCCAGGTCGACAACGCCGCCGCGAGCCAGAGCCAGCGGTTGCGCGGGTGCGCGACCAGGAGCGCCGCGACGGCGACGAGGATCCACCCGTTCCAGACGAAGTGGACCCACTCGGTATCGAGCGCCGACAGCATCCCGCGCGCGTCTGGCGCGCGCATCCCGAAGCCATGGATCTGGATGATCTGGGCGACGTGCTCGGCGGTGTGCCCAAGCTGCGAGGCGACCACCATTCCGAAGAACGCGATCCAGAACGGCCGGACCTGCGCCGCGGTCATGACTTGACGGAGCCGGCGAGCAACCCCTGGACGAAGAATCGCTGCAGGGAGAAGAAGACCAGGAGCGGGACGGCCATGGTGAGGAACGCCGCGGCGCTGAGCACGCCGTACTCGGTGCCGTAGGTCCCAAGGAGCTTCAGCACGCCCACGGTCATCGGCTGGAGGACCGGGTTCTGGAGATAGATGATCGCGACGAGCAGGTCGTTCCAGACCCCCAGGAACTGGAAGATCGCGAGCGAGGCGATCCCGGGGACCGAGAGCGGGAGCACGATCCGCAGGAACGTGCGCAGCTCCGAGCTGCCATCCATGCGCGCCGCTTCGATGAGCGACCGCGGCAGGCCGGCGAAGAAGCTGTGCAGGAGGTAGATCGCGAACGGCAGCCCGTAGGCGGAGTGGGCGAGCCAGATACCCACGAAGTTCCCGGTGAGCTTGGTGGCGTTGAATAGCTGGAGGACCGGCACGAAGGTCATCTGGATCGGGATGACCAAGAGGGCGACCACCGCGAGGAAGAGGACATCGCGACCGCGGAACTCGAGCCAGGCGAAGGCGTAGGCCGCCGCCGCGGCCAGGACCACCGGGATGATCGTCGCCGGGATGGTGATGATGAAGCTGTTGATGAAGTTCTGCAGCAGCGACTCGGTCTGCCCGGTCGAGGTGAGCATCGTCACGTAGGTCTCGGCGGTGAAGCGTGGCTCGCGGATGACGTTCCACCAGCCGTCGGCGTGGATGTCGGCCCGCTCGCGGAACGAGGTGATGAACAGCCCGACCGTCGGGATGAGCCAGATCGTGCCGATGAGCAGGAGCGCGAGGTGGATCGGCGTGCGGGTCAGGGCCCGCGTGAGCGCGCTCGGGTGGCTCTTCATCGCCCGGCTTCGGCGCGGAACCGCTTCACGTTGAGCAGGATGAACGGGAGCACGACCACCAGCATGAGCACCGCGATCGCGCTCCCGTACCCGGCCCGGCCGTTGTTGAACGTCTCGACGTACTGGCTGAACGCGACCACCCGGGCGGAGCCCAGCGGGCCGCCGTTGTTCCCACCCATGACGAAGATGAGGTCGAAGACCTTGATGACGTAGATGATCATCGTGACCGCGACCACCGAGATCGTCGGCGCGAGCATCGGCACCTGGATCCGGGTGAAGACCTGCGGCCCGCTGGCGCCATCCACACGGGCGGCTTCGATGATCTCGACCGGGATGCCTTTGAGCGCCGCCGAGAGCACCACCGTGGTGAACCCCGCGTTGATCCAGATCGCCGCGATGATGATCGCCGGGTTCACCAGGTCGACATTGCCGACGAAGGAGACCGGCTCGGCGCCGGGAACGACGGTCGTGAGGAGCGCGTTGAGGATGCCGATCCGCGGGTCCGCGCTGTAGACGAATAGCCAGATGATCGCGGCCGCGGTCGCGGCGATGGCCATCGGCGTGAACACGACCGACTTCATGATCGACTCGTACTTGACCTTGTCGGCGAGCACCGCCACCACGAGGCCGACGAAGATGACCGCGGGGGTGTACACGACGAGCCAGAAGATGTTGTTCACCACCGCGCCGCCCGGCGGGAACTTGGAGAGGTCGAGGAACTGCGGATCGTTGGTCAGTAGCTTCACGTAATTGTCAAAGCCGACGAAGCGCGTGAAGTTGAAGCCGAGGCCACCGAACAGACTGAGGCGCATCGTCCAGAACGTGGGGTAGACGATGAACACGAGGATCAGGAGCGCGGCCGGCGCGACGAACAACCAGGGGCCGAGGCGGTCGCGCATCCGGCTCACGGCGGTCTCCTCTTTTTTCGGAATGAGGGCGGGCTCCTCGCGGAGCCCGCCCTCGGTCACATCCGGTCTAGGACGCGGACTTCGCGAAGTTCTCGAGGGCCTGGGCGATCCGATCGACGTCGTTCGGCTTGGTCACCAGATCCTGGAGCGCGGAGAACAGGAAGTCGCCGCCCAGGGCGGACGGTGCCAGGTCCGAGCCGTCATAGAGGAAGACCGTCGCCGCGGCGACCTGGTCGTGGAGCTTCTTGGCGATGGGGTCGGTGATCTTGGCGGAATCGACGAGCTTGCTCGGCGTGCCGCTGCCGGTCGCGGCGTAGATGTCGGCCGCGTCCTTGGTGATGATGTACTGCATGAGCGCCCGGCCTTCCGGGCTGTCCTTGAACATCACCGCGAGGTCGCCGCCGCCGGTGATCGGCGAGCCGAATGCCGGATCGATCGTCGGGAAGGTGAAGAAGTCGTAATCGGTGCCGGCCTTCAGGTCCTTGTTGATGTCGGTGCCGATGATGACACCCACGAAGCCACCTTCGTAGTACATCTCGGCGACCGGCGACTTGCTGAACGCCTGACCGATGCCTTCGGTGAAGGCCGTGCCGACGATCCCTTGGGCGCCGCCCGGGAAGTACCCCGGCGTGCCGAAGATCTTGGCGAAGATGCCGAGCGCCTTCTTCACGCTCGGGTCGGTCCAGGCGAGCTTGTGGGTGACGAAGAGGTCGTTGTACTGCTTGGGCGTGGCCACCCGGGCGTAGATGTTCTCGAACCAGTCGGTGAGGACCCAGCCGTCCTTGCCGCCGGAGCCGAAGGGGATCTTCCCCGCGGCCTTGTACTTGTCGGCGAGGGCGTACAGGTCATCGATCGTCTTGGGGGTCTCGGCGCCGAGCGCCTTGAGGGACGGCGGCTTGTACCAGATGGTGCTCTTGGAGTCGGCCTTGAACATGTAGCCGTAGAGCGTGCCGTCCACCCGGCCGAGGTCGACGAAGCTCTTCCCGAGCGCGGCGCTGACCGCCTTCGGGTCGAGGATCTCCTTGCCCACCGGCTCATCCAGCGGGATGAGGTTGCCCGCCTTCGCGAACTCGGCCAGCGCGCCGGGCCGCGGCTCGAAGATGATGTCCGGCGGGTTCCCGCCGGCGACCCGGGTGCGGACGAGCGCTTCGAGGTTGCGGGACTGCTCGTAGTTCACCGGGATGCCGGTCTTGGCGGTGAAGGCGTCCAGGACCTTCTGGAACGCGGCGCGCTCGCCACCGCCCCAGTTCGCGATGACCGTGATGGTGCGCTTGGCGGCGCCGGTGGTGGCCGCGGCGGATGCCGCGGCGCTCGCCCCGGCCGATGCCGGCGCGCCGGACGCGGCCGGGGTCGTGCCTTGGGTACAGGACGTCGCGATGATCGCCAGGATGGCGAGCATTACGACGATGAGCGTGCGGTTGGAACGTACGGCCATGCGAACCTCCCCCAGTTTCCGCTGGTAGCCGGCACACCGGTTCAGTCGGGCTCAACGAAACCTAGGCGTGCGGGGAAGGTGCGTCAATGGCGACGGAATGGTCGCGGTCCGGCAGCATTGGGCCGGTGCGCGTCGCTGATCTCCGCCCCCTTCGGCACCCGGACACCCGCTGGGTGATCGCCGGGGCGACCGCCTGGGGTGTCCTCGACATCACGATCGGGCTGTTCGGCGCGCTCTACCTGCTCCGGGCCGGTGGCGGGCTGCGCTCGGCGGCGCTCTGGCTCCTGCCGCTCGGGTTCGCGCTCGGCGTCGTGTTCCTGGCCGGGCGGCCGGTCTTTTCCCGCGTCGGGACCCGGCCGTTCCGCCTCATGTCACCGCTGGGTGCCATCGGGGTGGCGATCGCCTTTGCCACCCTCGGGAGCCGGGCGGCGGAGCCGGCGATCACGATCCTCCTTTCGGCGACCTGGGCGACCGCGCAGGGTCTTCACTGGTCGGCGTTCAACCTGGTCGAGTTCCGCCGGGTCCCGGCCGAGGACCGGGCACCCTACTTCGCCCTTCTCAGCCGTCTGGGGGTGATCGTCGCCGCTGCCGTCCCGCTGGGCGCCGGGTGGTTCGTCGCGCAGTTCTCCGATCTCACCGGGTACCGCTCGCTCTTTGCCCTCGTCGCCGTGGTCGGCGGCCTGGTCTTCATTGCCGCGTGGCGCACGCCGACCTATCGGACGCCGCCCGAGCGAAGCCGTCTCTGGCTCGCGCTCGCCACGCCCGCCGGCCGCTGGGCGACCCTTGGGGTGGGCTTCCGAGGCTTCTGGGATCTCGGGGGAATGCGGATCATGCTGCCGCTCCTGCTCCTCTCCCTCGTCGGAGCAGAGAGCGGCTATGGGGTGTTCCAAGCCGCGAACGCGATAGCGATCTTCGTTGGCTATACCCTCTCGACCCGGGTCCTGGTACGGATGCCAATCCCCCAGGCCCTCCGGATCGGCATGCTCGGCATGCTGCTCGCGAACCTCCTGTTCGTCGCCATCCCGCACGTCGCGGTGCTGTTCCTGTTCGTGCCGCTCTCGGGGATCGCGACCGCGATCTGGGGGAACGCCGCCTTCGTCGCCAACCAGTCGCTCATCGACCGGACCGTCGGTGACGACGCGTACACCTTCATCGTCGTCCGCGAGCTGGCCCTCAGCATCACCCGCACCCTCGCCGCCGCGATCGCCGTCGTCGCCGCGGTGTTCGCCGGCGACGCCGCCGCGCGCCCGCTCATGGCGGCCTTCATGCTCGCCCCGATCGCCGGCTGGTACTGCACCCAGCGCGCGCTCGGGGAGGTCATTCCGGCCGCGCCGGTGTAGGCTCCGCCCAACTGAAGACGCGAGCTTTCATCCAGAGAGACTGAGGGAACGGCCCGTTGACGTCTCGGCAACCGGCGGAGACCCGCGCAGGTGCCACATCCGGCCTGGGAGACCAGGAAAGATGAGAGAGAGGCCCGAACGCCGTGCCGCCGTCCGCCGCACCCGTCGTATCCACCCGGGCCTCTCGCCGCGCGCTGTTGGAGCCCGAGCTCGACCGGCGGATCCTCGTCCTCGAAGGGCCCAAGGGCACCGAGATCCAGGCCCTGCGCCTGGACGAGGCGGCCTTCCGCGGCACGCGGTTCGCCCAGTGGCCGAGCGACCTGCGCGGTGACAACGATCTTCTGAACCTCACCCGGCCC
>DATLEG010000101.1:0-2835 GCA_035525465.1 Saccharimonadales bacterium (SeqCode) | reverse complement strand
GGCCAGATCCAGGTCGCCGATCCCGGTGAGGCGGGTGATCGCCGCCCCGACCGGACGGCCGGGATCGACCAGCGTGGTGAAGCGCTCACCGGCCGCGAACCCCTCCGGGCCCGGACGCAGGCGGACCGCACCGATCTCGATGATCCGGTCAAGGTCCGGATCGAATCCGGTGGTCTCCAGGTCGACCGCGATGAGGTCACGCATGCCAGACCGGTCCCGGGGTCGCGTCCCGCCGCGCCGGCAGGCTGCCCCTACGGATATATGCCGCGGGTCAGGGTCGCTTCGGCGACACGCGCCACGGCCACCATGTACGCCGCGGTGCGCATGTCCACCTTGTGCTTGGTCGCCATCTGGAGGACGTCGGTGAACGATTTTACCATGACCTCTTTCAGCCGGGCGTTGATCGTCGCCTCGCGCCAGAAGAGGTTCTGGAGGTCCTGCACCCACTCGAAGTACGACACCGTCACCCCGCCCGCGTTGCAGAGGATGTCCGGGATGAGGAACACCCCGCGGTCGAAGAGGATCCGGTCGGCCTCGGGGCTGGTCGGGCCATTCGCCGCCTCGGCGATGATCTTCGCCTTGATCTTGGGGGCGTTGTGCTCGCCGATCTGGTTCTCGATCGCCGCGGGGATGAGGATCTCGCAGTCGAGCTCAAGGAGCTGGGCGTTCGTGATCTGCTCCGCGCCGGCGAAGCCCACGACGGTACCGTTCTCGCGCTTGTAGGCATCCACCTTGTTCGGATCGATCCCCTTCGCATTGAAGATCGCGCCGGCGGTGTCCGAGACCGCGATCACCGTGGCGCCGAGCTCGGACATCAGCCGTGCCGAGTGCAGTCCGGCGTTGCCGAAGCCCTGGACCACGACGCGCGCGCCCTCGAGGTCGAGGCCGAGGTGCTTCGCCGCCTCGATGATCGTGTACACAGCGCCGCGCGCGGTCGCCTCGTTCCGCCCCTCGCTCCCACCGATCGACAGCGGCTTGCCGGTCACGACCGCGGGCACGGTGTGGCCCGCGTGCATCGAATAGGTGTCCATCATCCAGGCCATCGTCTGACTGTTCGTGTTCACGTCCGGCGCCGGGATGTCGCGGTCCGGGCCGATGAGCAGCGCGATCTCCGTCGTGTAGCGCCGGGTGAGGGTCTCGAGCTGCTGGAGGTTCATGTGCTTCGGGTCGCAGACCACCCCACCTTTCGCGCCGCCATAGGGGATGCCGACGACCGCGCACTTCCAGGTCATCCACATCGCGAGGGCCTTCACCTCGCCCAGGGTGACCGCGGGGTGGTAGCGGATCCCGCCCTTGCCCGGACCCCGCGAGGTGTTGTGCTGGATGCGGTAGCCGGTGAACACCTTCACCGCGCCGTCCTCCATCCGCACCGGGAAATGGACCGTCAGCTCACGCTGGCATTCGCGGAGGATGGCGCGCATGTTGGGGTCGAGGTGGAGCTTGTCGGCGGCCGTGTCGAATTGGCGGGTCGCCACCTCCCACGGGTCACGCAGGGTGTGGTCGATGACGGCACTGGACGTCACGGTCGCATCTCCTACTTCGGAAGTTTTTGGGGGTTCAGCTTGTCGATGATCAGCCACGTCGGCGCGGTCTGCCCCGGCGTGTAGCGGCTGTTCTGGTCCTTCATCACGACGCGGCCGAACCCGAGGCTCGCGAGAGTGTCACGCCACGAGCGTAGCGACCGCGAGACGAAGGGGGTGAGCCGGACGTTCAGGCTCGGTATCAGCACCCCCTCAAGGTGGCGCTTGCGCTCCAGGAGCGGGACGTCGAGGAGCGAGGCGCCGTCCACTTCGAGCAGATCGAACGCGCTGAAGATCCGCCGGGCCCCCGGAGGCCGCGCGACGGCGTTCCCGGCCGCATCCAGCTCGAGATCCCGCTCGTCGCTCCAGTCCTCCACCAGGACCCCATCCAGGACAGCGGTGTCACAGCGGGCCTCTGCCGCGATCGCCTCGTACAGGCCCGCCGGACCGTCCTGGGGCCCGTCATAGCCGACGAAACGGGCTCCCGGATGCCCGATCCGCACGAGGGTCCGCACCCCTGACCAGGCCGGCTCCAGGATGTGGCCGGGGAGCTCGGCCTGCTCGCGGACCGCCTTGGGTCGCTGCGGACGCTGCGTCTGGTCCATCTAGGCCCGGCCCCCGGACCGTGGCGGGCGAGCCTTGACATATCGAACACGCGTTCTATAGTGACCAACGCCTGTTCTATCCGACCGGGGGGAGCAGAGCGCCGCAGTCACGAGGTGCGTCATGGCGATCGCCATCCAGATCCCGTTCCCCCGCCCCGCTGCCCGCGCATCAGGGGACCATCCGCGCCGCGCCGTATCGATCACCGCCCGGCCGGGCGCGCGCATCTACTCACCGTATGGGCGCCGGCGGCTTGCCGGGCCGATGGCCGTGCCGTATGCGGGCGCGGCCGCAGAGCGGGCGTCCGGGGGCCGGCGCCGGCTGCCCTTCTTCCGCGCCCGCCGCGGCTAGCCGCGTGGCGCGTCGCCTTCGCCGTCGCCACGGGCCATCGCGGCCAGTGGCGCGGCGAGGGCGGTGAACTCGCTCGGGATGATGAACTTCGTCGCCGGAGATGCGCCGAGCTGCTTGAGCGCCTCCAGGTACTGGAGCGTGATCGTCTTGGGGTGCGCCGTTGCAGCGGTCTCGTTGATCTTCCCGAGTGCCAGCGCGAAGCCCTCGGCACGGAGGATCGCCGACTGGCGCGAGCCCTCGGCTTCCAGGATCACCGCGCGCTTTTCGCGTTCGGCTTTCATCTGCCGGGTCATCGCGTTGACGATGTCGGCCGGCGGGCGACTGTCCTTGAGTTCGACGCGGGTGATCTTCACGCCCCACG
>DATLEG010000098.1:0-3811 GCA_035525465.1 Saccharimonadales bacterium (SeqCode) | reverse complement strand
AGATAGGTGGCGGTCACCTCGTCGGAGGCTTGGGCGATGAGCTGCTGGACACCCGCGAGGAACGGTGCCAGCCCCTGATCGAAGACCTCATCCACCGCGGTGTTCTCCACAAGGCTGCGTGCGCGCCCGAGCGTCCGACCGGCCGGGCCGGGATCGTTGCGCGCGGCGATCCGCAGATCGGCGATGCGATCGAGGGCGTCCGACGCGCCGGCGAGGGCGAATCGGACCGATTGCGGGAAGATCGGGTTCAGCAGCAGGAATTCGACGACCCGGGCCGGCTCGACCCGGAGCGAGTAGAAGCGGGCGAACCCCTCGGCCGCGCCGCAGGACCGCAGGACCGCCAGCCAGCGGACGGTGTCCGGTCCGCCGGGATCCTCGCCCGCGGTACGTCCCCGCCCGGCGAGGAGGTGCGATTGGCGGTTGAGCAGGCGGGAGACGCCGTCCGCCCGCTCGATGAAGGTGCCGAACTTCACGAAATGCCAGGGCTCGTCGTGGGCGAGCGTCGATTCGGCGAGGCCCTGGAAGTAGCCGAGGCGCTCGCGGATGAGCCGGGCGAACGAGCCGGCCTCGCCCTGGATCTGCCGGGCGGAGGTGGGCATCGCGAGCGAGACATGCAGGGTGTTGATCTCCTCCCACATCTCGCTGCTGATCGAGTCCCGGATCCCGCGGGCGAGCGCCCGCGCCTGGCGGACGCACGAGACGAGCGAGTCGGGGTTCATCGCGTCGGAGGTGAGGAAGTAGCGGACGTCATCGCTCGCGAGGTCGATCGCCCCCACCAGCGGGGCCCAGAAATCCTCGTCGCCGGCGTCGAGCTCCAGATGCCGCGTGACGTCGATCAAACGGGAGACCGCGATCCCGCGCTCCACATAACGACTCATCCAATAGAGGTCGTCGGCCACCCGGCAGAGCATTACTCCCCCTCCGTCCGCGGCTGATCGCCCAGGACCCAGGTGTCCTTCGCGCCGCCGCCCTGCGACGAGTTCACGACGAGCGAGCCGCTCCGGAGCGCGACGCGGGTGAGGCCGCCGGGCGTGACCGTCACCTCGCGCCCGAACAGGATGAACGGCCGAAGGTCGATATGCCGGCCTTCGAGATGGTCGATCGACCAGGTGGGATGCCGGGACAGGGCGAGGGTCGGCTGGGCGATGTACCCGCGCGGATCGGAGCGGATCCGCGTGGCGTATTCCTCACGGTCCTTCTGCGCCGCGTGCGGACCGATGAGCATCCCGTAGCCGCCGCTCTCGTTCACCGACTTCACGACGAGCTCATCGAGATGCTCGAGGATGTAGGCCCGCTCGACAGGATCGTTCGCCACGTAGGTCTTCACGTTCGGCAGGAGCTCGTCCTCGCCCAGGTAGTACTTGATGATCGTCGGCACGAAGGCGTAGACCGCCTTGTCGTCGGCGACGCCGGTGCCGATCGCGTTGGCGAGCGCCACACGTCCCATCCGATACGTCGCGAGCAGCCCCGGGACCCCGAGCAGCGAGTCCTGCCGGAAGCTGAGCGGGTCGAGGAACTCGTCGTCGACCCGGCGGTAGATGACGTCCACCTTCCGCCGGCCGCTCGTGGTGCGCATGTAGACCGATGCGTCGTCCACAAAGAGATCGCTGCCCTGCACCATCTCGATGCCCATCGCCTTGGCCAGGAAGGCGTGCTCGAAGAACGCCGAGTTGTGGATGCCCGGAGTGAGCAGCACGAGGGTCGGCTCGTCGGCGATCCCCTGCCCCACCGCCCGCAGCACGCCGAGGAGCTCCTGCGGGTAGCCCTCCACCGGCCGGACGGTGTGGTCGGCGAAGAGCTGCGGCCAGATGCGCTTCAAGACGCGCCGGTTCTCGACGACATAGGAGACCCCGGACGGGACCCGGAGGTTGTCCTCGAGGACGTAGAACTGGCCCGTCGCGTCACGCACCAGGTCGCTTCCGACGACGTGCGTATACACGCCGAACGGCACGTCGACGCCGCGCATCTCACGCCGGTAGCCGCTCGCCCCGAGGACGAGCTCCGGCGGGATGAGGCCGGTCTGGAGGATCCGCTGCTCGTGATAGACGTCATGCAGGAACAGGTTGAGCGCTCGGACCCGTTGCTCCAGCCCCCGCTCGATCGTCCGCCACTCCGAGGGCAGGATGATCCGCGGGATGAGATCGAACGGCATGGTCTTTTCCAGGCCGCTGGGATCCTGGTTCACCGCGAAGGTGATGCCCCGCGACTGGAACGAGAGGTCGGCGGCCCGCTGCCGCCTGCCGACGTCCTGCGGCGAGAGCGTCGCAAGGCGCTGCGCCAGCGCTCGGTAATGCGGTCGGACCACCCCCGGGCCCTCGAACATCTCGTCCCAGAACGTGCCCGGGTCGTAGATCGGCATGGTCGGCGCGGAGAGGTGGTCGGTGGTCATGCCACCGCCTCGGCCGAATCCGGAGCGACCTCGATCTCGACCGCCTCGGCCCGCTTGGTCGATGAGATGCGGCCGGCGGCGGGCCCGCTGTAGGTGCCGGAGGTCGGCGAGACGTCGGCAAAGTCCCGCCCGACGGCCACGGTGAGGTAATCCAAGCGGGCGCGCCGGCGATGGGTCGGGTCGTAGGCCACGACCTCCACCTCGTTGCCCGGGGTGTCGATGAGCGCCTCGACCCAGGCGTGGGCCGCGCCCTCGCCGAGCAGCTGACCGGAGACGTAGCGGCAGGGCACGTTCAGCATCCGGAGGAGCGCGAGGAGGATGTGCGCGTAGTCCTGGCAGACCCCCTTCCCGAGATGCAGGGCCATCGCGGCGGGGGTGGTGTAGCCGGTGATGCCGTATTGATAGTCGATCGCGCCCGCGGTCCAGTCATGGGCCCGCTCGGCCCGCTCGTGGCCGTCACCGCTCTTTCGCGCGATCGCCTCGGCTTGATCGATGAGCCGCCGATCCGGCGCGGTGAGGGCCGTCGGACGGACGTATTCCAGCCGGCCCGCCGCCGTCGTCCAGGGCGCCGGCGCGGTCACGCCGGGCGGCACCCAGACCCGCTCGACGCGGTAGGTGGCCTCGAAGTCGATCGCCACCGGGACGCGGTTGGCGACGACCCGGGCGACCCGGTTCCCGAACGCGTCGCGCTCCCAGGTCGTGGCGTGATCCCCCTCGGTGCCACGGATCGCCAGGTCATGCTGCAGGAGACGCTGGTCGCCATGCTGGTCGGGCGGGATCATCACCAGGCGCTGATGGAGGTCCCAGACCGGGCCGGTGTACTCATACCGGTAATGCTGCCGGACGCGGTAGGTCGCCCGGGTCACCCGAGACCAGTCCGGCCGCCCGTTCACCGCTGCGTTCGCGCGGCGGCCTCCGCGGCGTCCGCGTCCAGGTCGGGCGGGGGGCCGCCCGGCCGCTCGGCGCTGATCTCATCCGACCACACCGTGAATTTCGCGAGGCGGGCGGATCCGTACGCCGTGGAGAGCGCGCAGTCGACCGCATCGCGCCCTCGAGCCACGACGACGCGACCGACGCGCGGCGTGTTGTGCCGCGCGTCGAAGGTGTACCAGTGGCCGCCGACGTAGGCCTCGAACCAGGTGTGAAAGTCCATCGGGACGTCCGGGGGCTCGATCGCGATGTCCGGAAGGTAGCCGAAGGTGTACCGCGCCGGGATGTTCATCGCGCGGCAGAAGGCGACGGCGAGCAGGCCGAAGTCGCGGCAGACGCCCGCCCGCTGCGTGTAGATATCGAAGGCCGTGGTGAAGGAGGTGGACGAGCCGCTCTTGAACTCGATGTTCGTGTGGACCCAGTCGCAGATCGCCTGGATCCGCTGCCAGGTGCGCGGGGTGGATCCGAACAGGTCCCAGGCCACCCCCAGGA
>DATLEG010000093.1:0-6490 GCA_035525465.1 Saccharimonadales bacterium (SeqCode) | reverse complement strand
GCCTGGGTGAACATGGCCGTCGTCGCCAGTCTGGTGCCGATGACCGGGATCACGCTGCCCTTCATCTCGTACGGCGGCTCGTCGATCTGCGTCGGTCTGGTCGCCGTCGGTATCCTCCTCAACATTGGACGACAAGGAAGTCCCCGCGCCGAGACCACGGGCGCGTCCGTGCCGGGTCCTGCTCGTGGGGGGAGGGACGGGCGGACACGTGAGCCCGCTCCTCGCGGTGGCCGAGGCACTGCAGGAGGTCGCGCCCGGAACGGCGCTCCGGTTCGTCGGGGGGCGACGCGGTCTCGAGGCTGAGCTCGCCCGCAAGGCCGGCATCCCGTTCCACGCCACCCCCCTGTCCTCGCTCCGAGATCCCGACAGCCGCCTCGCGCTCGCCGCACAGCTCCTCCTCGTACCGGTCGCGGCCGTCGACGCGCTGTTCCAGCTCGCGCGGTTCCGGCCGCTGGTCTGCCTCACCAGCGGAGGATTCAGCGCCCTTCCGGTCCTCCTCGCCGCGCGGGCCCTGGGGATCCCGATCTACCTTTGGGAAGGCAATGTGATCGCTGGACGGGTGAATCGGACCCTTGCCCGCTGGTCGACACGGGTCGGCGTGACCTTCGCCGCCTCCGGTCGCTCGCTCCCGCGCGGGCGCACGACGCTCTCCGGGAATCCGATCCGCCGATCGCTCCTGCGCTGGACGAAGACCTCGGGCCGTGCCGCCCTCGGGCTCCCCGCGGGGCTGCCGGTCGTGCTCGTGACCGGCGGAAGTCAGGGTGCGGAGCGGATCAACACCGCGCTGTTCTCGGCGCTGTCGCGGCTCGTGCGGGGCGCGGCGATCGTCCATCACACCGGGCCGGCGCAGATCGCGAGAGCGCAGGCGCAGCGGGCACTCCTGCCGGAGGCCGACCGAGAGCGATACCAGCCGCATGCGTATCTTCACGACGAGATGGGCGCGGCGCTCGCCGCGGCCGATCTGGTCGTCGGCAGGGCCGGCTCGTCCTCGATCGCCGAGCCCCTCGCCTTCGGCACGCCGCTCGTGCTTATCCCGTTCGGCGCGGCGATGAATGCGCACCAGACCGCGAATGCCCGGGCGGTCGCCGAGGGTGGCGCCGCCGTCGTCCTGATGGAAAGCGAGCTCGACGGCGATCGCCTCGCCGCGGTCGTGGGTGGTCTGCTCGCCGACCCCGGCCGGCTCACGCGGATGGGCGCGGCCGCGCGCGAGCTGGGCCGACCCGACGCCGCGACCGGGATCGCGGCCGACCTGCTCCGCCTGGGAGGCTGCGCCTGAACATCCACATCGTGGGGGTCGGGGGGACCGGCCTTTCCGCGGTCGCCCGGCTGCTCGAGGCCCGCGGTCACCACGTGTCCGGCTCCGACGCCGGGCGCTGGCCGCTGTCCGAGGCCCTGCGGGCGAACGGGATGACCGTCCATGACTCGTTCTCGGCCGCGCACATCGCGGGCGCCGACGTCGTGCTCCGCTCGAGCGCCTATGGTGAGAGCAACGTCGAGCTCCAGGCAGCCCAGGAGCAGGGCATCACCGTCTGGAAGCGCGACGACGCCTGGCGTGCGCTCTCGGAGGGCCAGCGGGTGATCGCCATCGCCGGCTCCCACGGGAAGACGACGACCACCGCGATGACCTGGGCCGCCCTGCGCGCCGGCGGGGTCGACGCCTCGCTCATCTGCGGAGCCGCGGTCCGCGATCTGGGGAGCAACGCCCACGCCGGCACGGACCAGGTGCTCGTCATCGAGGCCGATGAGTACGACCACGCGTTCCTCGCTCTGCACCCCGAGATCGCCATCGTGACGAACGTCGATCACGATCACGTGGACGTGTATCCCACGAAGGCCGACTACCACGCGGCGTTCGCCGCCTTCGCCGCGCAGGTGCGCGGCACGCTCATCGCCTGCGCCGACGATCCGGGGAGCGCCGCGCTCACCGGACAGATCGTTCTGCGCTATGGATCGGCCGCCGGCGCGGATCGCCGGATCACCGACCTCGCGGCCACACCGTCGGGACAGACCTTCGTCCTTCAGGGCACCGGCGACGTGGCCGTCTCGGGCGGCGCGCTCGCGGTGACGCTCGGCCTCCCCGGCCTGCACAACGCGCGCAACGCCGCCGCCGCGCTGCTCGCCGCGCAGGCGGCCGGCGCGCCGGCTGCTGCCCTGGCCACCGCGCTCGCGCGGTTCGGGGGCACGAGCCGGCGGCTCGAGGTCCTGGGGGAGGCGGCCGGCGTCGTCGTCGTCGACGACTACGCGCATCACCCGATCGAGATTCGCAGCGGCCTGGAGGCGTACGCCGGGGCGGAACGGCGGATCGTCGTGTTCCAGCCCCACACCCCGAGCCGCCTGCGGGCGTTCTTCGATGACTTCGCCGCGGTGCTCCGGTCCGCGGACGTGGCGATCGTCGTTGAGACCTTTTCCTCGGCCCGGGAGGCCGCGGAGTCCACCGACGGGTCGGGGGCACGCCGGCTGGCGATGGCGGCGGGGGCGGCCTACGCGCCGACGGCCGAGGCGGCCGCCGCGATCGCCGCCGCGTCCGCACGGAGCGGCGATGTGGTCCTCGTCATGGGCGCCGGGGATATCCGGCCCGCCGGTGAGCGCGTGCTCGCGCTCCTCGCCGCCCGGCGGGCCGCATGACGGTCCCGCTCCCGGACCCGAATGCCGGCTTCGGCGCGCGGGATGCGCCGCTCGCCCCGCACACCTCCCTGCGGATCGGCGGGCCTGCCGACTACTTCGTGCGCGTGGCGAGCGAGGCCGATCTGGTCGGCGCGATCCGGGTCGCGCGTCAGGCCGAGCTGCCGATCTTTCTGCTCGGTGGCGGGACGAACGTGCTCGTCGCTGACCGGGGGATCCGCGGCGTGGTCCTTCAGAACAAGTGGAGCGACGCGCGGGTGAACGGATCGGTCGTCGAGGCGTCCTCGGGCACGCCGCTCGCCCACGTCGCGGCGGTCGCCGCCCGCGCCGGTCTGCTCGGCCTGGAGTGGCTGGCGACCGTACCGGGGACCGTCGGCGGCGCGGTCCACGGGAATGCCGGCGCCTTCGGAAAGGACACCGCGGCCGACCTCATCGATGCCGACCTCATCGACCTGAACGCGAACCTCTGGCGCGCGCCGGTCGACGAGCTGGGCTTTGCCTATCGCACGAGCGTGCTCCAGGGCACCCCGATCATCGTCGTTCGCGCGCGGTTCCAGGGGACCCCGGGTGATCGGACGGAGGCGGTCCGAAGGATCAAGGAGATGGCGAACGAGCGCGTGGCGAAGCAGCCGCTCGCGCAGCCGAATACCGGCTCGATCTTCCGCAATCCTCCGGGAGATCACGCCGGGCGGCTCATCGAGGCCGCGGGCCTGAAGGGGGCGCGCGAGGGCGGCGCGCTGGTCAGCCCGAAACACGCGAACTTCATCGTGAACGACGGCAACGCGAGCGCGGCCGACGTCCGGGCGCTGATGATCCGCTGTCAAGAGGAGGTCCTCCGGCGGTTCGAGGTGCAGCTGCGCCCCGAGGTCGAGCTGGTGGGGGAATGGTGAGCCCAGCGAGCCGCATCCGGGTGGGCGTCCTTGCCGGCGGGGCGTCCGCGGAGCGATCGATCTCGCTCGCGACGGGCCTGCAGATCGCCGACCACCTGCCCGCCGACCGGTACGAGGTCGTGCTCCTCGATCCCCTCGCGCTGATGGTCGCGAACCCGGTGCTGTCCGCTGCGCAGCGTGATCTCGCCCGCGCGCTCCTCGCCGGCCCCCACGCGGGCGAGGCCCTCCCGGCGCGCGACCGCGAGCTTCCGCCGGCGATGCAGGAGGTCATGCGGCGGGCCTCCGAGCGGCTGCTTCCGGCGACGAGCACCTTTGCCGCGACCGGCGGCGACACCCGCATCGATGTGGCCTTCATCGCCCTCCATGGGCCCTGGGGGGAGGACGGCACGCTCCAGGGGGTCCTTGAGCTCCTCGGCATCCCCTACACCGGCTCCGGTGTGCTCGCCTCGGCCCTGGCGATGGACAAGGTGATGGCGAAGACGGTGCTCGCCGCCGCGGGCCTCGACGTTCCCAAGGGCTTGGTCGTGCGCTCCGTCGAGGAGGGTCGAAAGGTGAGCGCGCCCTGCATCGTGAAGCCGGTGGAACAGGGGTCGAGCATCGGGATGAGCAGCGTGCACACCGCCGCCGAGATCGGGCCGGCGATCGCCGAGGCGCTCCGGTACGACGACCGCGCGCTGGTGGAGGAATGGATCGTCGGGTCCGAGCTCACCTGCGCGGTCATCGGCAATGACGATCCGGTCGCGCTGCCGGTGATCGAGATCGTCTCCACCCATGAGCTCTTCGATTACCAGGCCAAATACGACCCGTCGGCCAGTGAGGAGATCTGCCCCGCGCGGATCGACGCGGCGCTCACCGCCCGGGTGCAGGCCGCCGCGCTCCAGGCCCATCGCTCTCTGGGCTGCCGAGGCCTGTCGCGCACCGATTTCATCTGGACCGGGGAGCGCCTGGTGACCCTCGAGGTGAACACGATGCCGGGGATGACCGCGAACAGCCTTCTCCCCAAGGCCGCCGGCGTGGCGGGGATCCCGTTCGCCGAGCTGTTGGAGCGGATCATCGGGTGGGCCCTCGAAGGGGTCGCGGCCCCGCCGGCCGGGGAGCCGCAACGGACCGGGAAGCCCGCGGAGCAGCAGGGTCGCTAGGCGCCGGCCGCCGGCCCGCCGGCCGGCGCGTGGCGGACTCGCGCCGATCATCGGCCGGATCCGCCGCCCCGGGCCGGTCGCCACGGTCGCCCTGCTTTCGGGACTGGCCCTGCTCCTGATCGCCGTGGTGCCGGAGCCGCGGGTCACCGAGCTGGAGGTGAGCGGGGCGCACCACCTCACCGCCGCCACCGTCGCCGAGCGGAGCGGGCTGCGTGGCCGGCCGGTCTTCAGCGCGAGTGCCGCGGATGCGCGCCGCCAGCTGCTGGCGCTCCCGGCGGTCCGGGACGTGACCGTCGCGCTGGCGCTCCCCGATCGGGCGCGGATCGCCATCACCGAGCGCGTCGCCGCGGCGCGCTGGATCATCGGAAGTGCCGAGTGGTTCGTCGACGCCGAGGGCGTGCTGTTCGGGTCGGCCGACCCCGGCGCGGCGCCGCCGGTGCGGATCAGCGACGACCGGGACGCCACGCGCAGCTGCGCCGGGTCCTCGGGTGGACGGTGCGTCGATCCGGCACTCCTCGCCGCGGCACTGCGTCTCGCCGCGATCCTTCCGGGGGAGCTGCGCGCCGATGTCTCCAAGCCGGAGGTCCGGATCGATCGCACCGCGACCGGCCTGCTCCTGCGGACCGGCACCGGGTGGGAGATCCGCTTCGGAGGCCCCGAGGAGCTCGAGCGAAAGCTCGAGCTGGCCCGACGGTTCCTTCGGGAGAACCCCGCGCGGCGGCTAGACTACCTCGACGTGCGCAGCCCGGAACGCATCGTCTTCAGCCCGCAATGACCGACTGATGTGGCTTCCGCTCCTCGGACTGCTCGCCGGGGTCCTGCTCGGGCTGGCGCTCCGGCTCAACCTGCCGGTCGAATGGGCCCGCTACACCGCGGTCGGGATCCTCGCGGCGCTCGACTCGCTGCTCGGCGCCCTCCGTGCGGAGCTGGAGGGCCATTTCGACACCCGGATCTTCCTTTCGGGCTTCTATACGAACGCGCTCCTCGCCGCCGGGCTCGCGTTCCTCGGAGACCGGCTCGGGATCGATCTCTATCTGGTGGCCCTCTTTGCCTTCGGCTGGCGCATCTTCCAGAATGTCGCGGTCATCCGGAGACACTTCCTCTAGTCCGCTGGGGGCGGTCCCGGCTGGCGCAGATGGGGACGCGGGGCGAGATCTGACGTGAGCAGGCGGCCGGCCGCGAGCGCGACCGGACCTGCAGCAGGACGAAAAGGAGCCGCCGTGCCCGAGCAGACGATCCTCGTGGCCATCGACGTCGGTACCACCAAGGTCTCGGTGCTCATCGGCGAGGTCACGCGCACCAACGGCCTCGACGTCATCGGGATCGGCCAGTCGCCGTCCGACGGTCTGCGCAAAGGGGTGGTCATCGATATCGACCGGACCGTGCAGTCCGTCGCTGCCGCGGTCGACGCCGCCGAGCGCCTCTCGGGGTTCAAAGTGCGGTCGGCGTTCGTGGGGATCTCGGGGAACCACATCGGCTCGCAGAACTCCCGCGGCATGGTCGCGGTCTCCGGGCATCACCACGATGTCGCGCGGGAGGACACCCAGCGCGCCATCGAGGCGGCCCGGGCGGTCTCGATCCCGAACACCCGCGAGATCCTCCACGTCATCCCCCGGGGCTATGTCGTGGATGGCCAGGAGGGGGTCCGGGATCCGATCGGGATGAGCGCGGTCCGTCTTGAGGTCGAGACCCATATCGTCACCGCCTCGACGACGAGCGTCCAGAACCTCACCAAATGCATCAATCGGGGCGGCGTGGAGATCGACGAGCTCGTCCTGGCGCCCCTGGCGACCGCCGAAGCGGTGCTCACCGAGGAGGACCGCGAGCTCGGCGTCTGCC
>DATLEG010000092.1:0-6295 GCA_035525465.1 Saccharimonadales bacterium (SeqCode) | reverse complement strand
TCATCCTCGGCGCTGCGCGGACCCCGATCGGGTCCTTCCTCGGCGCCCTCGCGCCGCTGCCGGCGCCGCGCCTGGGGGCGATCGCGATCCGCGCCGCGATGGAGCGCAGCGGCGTCCCCGATGACGCGGTCGACGAGGTCTTCATGGGGAGCGTGGTCCAGGCGGGCGTCGGCCAGGCCCCGGCACGACAGGCCTCGCTCGGGGCCGGACTCCCGCGCAGCGTCCCCTGCACGACGATCAACAAGGTGTGCGGCTCCGGTCTCAAGGCGGTGATGCTCGCGGCCTCGCAGATCGCCGCCGGCGAGGGCCGGGTGATCGTCGCCGGCGGGATGGAGAGCATGTCGAACGCGCCGTACCTGCTTCGCGGCCTCCGCTCGGGCCTCGGCCTGGGTGAGCATCGGATGGAGGACGCGAACCTGGTCGACGGGCTGGTGGACGCGTACGGCGGCGGACACATGGGGCTGGGCGGCGAAGCGGCCGCGGTGAAGACCCGCCTCACCCGCGAAGACCAGGATCGGTTCGCCCTTGGCTCGTACGAGAAGGCGCTCGCGGCACAGCGCAGCGGCGCGTTCGACGCCGAGATCGTCCCGGTGGATGTCCCCGGCCGCAAGGGCGCGGTGACCCAGGTGTCTCGGGACGAGACCCCCCGCGAGACCTCCCTCGCGGCGCTGGGCGCGCTCCGGCCGGTCTTCAAGCCGGATGGCACGGTGACCGCGGGCAACGCCTCCAAGCTGAATGACGGCGCGGCGGCGCTGGTGGTCTCATCGGCCGAGCGGGCGGCCGAGCTCGGCGCGCGACCCCTCGCGCGCATCGTGGCCCAGGCGCAGTTCGCTCATGAGCCGGAGCTCTTCCTCCTCGCTCCGGCCGGCGCCATCGCGCGCTGCGCCTCGCGGGCCGGCTGGGCCATCGGCGACGTCGATCTGTTCGAGGTGAACGAGGCCTTTTCCGGGATCGAGGCGGTCCGCCGCGAGCTCGACATCCCCGCGGAGCGGTTCAACGTGAACGGCGGGGCGGTCGCGCTCGGTCACCCGATCGGCGCCTCCGGCGCGCGGCTCCTGGTGACGCTGCTCTACGCCCTCCGGGCACGGGGGAAGGCCCGGGGCATCGTTTCGCTCTGTCTGGGAGGCGGTGAGGCGGTCGCCCTCGCGGTGGAGGCGCTGTGAGCGGGATGACCGAGACGGGCGAGGTCGGCATCGTCGGCGCGGGGACGATGGGGGCGGGGATCGCCCAGGTCTGCGCGACGGCCGGCCTCAACGTCTTGCTGGTGGACGTCGGTCTCGATCAGCTGAAGCGCGGTCAGGATGCGATCGGCGCCTCCCTCGCGGCGCTCGAGCGCAAGCAGAAGCTTCCGCGGCCGGCGGCGGAGATCGCCGGCCGGATCCGGACCTCGACGAACCTGGGGGATCTCGCGCGGGTGGGCTTCGTCATCGAGGCGGTGTACGAGGACGCCGGCGTGAAGACCGAGCTCCTGCGCAAGCTCGATGGCACGTGTGGTCCGCACACGATCCTCGCCTCCAACACCTCGTCGATCTCGATCACCCGGCTGGCCGCGGCGACCAGGCGGCCCGAGCAGGTCGTTGGGATGCACTTCATGAACCCGGTGCCGGTGATGGATCACGTCGAGCTCATCCGTGGCCTCCAGACGAGCGATGCGACGATGGCCGCGACCAGCGCATTGGCGGAGAAGCTCGGCAAGACCGCCGTCCTGTCGGCCGATGTGCCTGGCTTCATCGCGAACCGGATCCTCATGCCGATGATCAACGAGGCGGTCTTCGCCCTGGCCGAGGGCGTCGGCACCGCCGAGGCCATCGACACGATGATGCGGGGCTTGAATTTCCCGATGGGGCCGCTCGCCCTGGCCGATCTCATCGGGCTCGATGTCTGCCTGGCGATCCTCGAGGTCCTCCAACGGGATCTGGGCGACCCGAAGTATCGTCCGGCGCCGCTCCTGCGCCAGTACGTGCAGGCCGGCTGGCTCGGCCGCAAGAGCGGGCGGGGGTTCTATGGCTATGACAAGGCGCAGCAGCGATGAAGAGAGGCGCACGATGACCACGACGACGCCGGCCGGGACGACCGATCAGGTGGAGGGCGGATTCGACCTCGCCTTGAGCGACGAGCAGGAGCTCGTCCAGCGCACCGCGCGCGACTTCGCGACCGACAAGCTCCTCCCCATCGCCGCGGGGATCGATCGTGACGCCGCGGTGCCGAAAGCGATCCTCGCCGAGCTCGCCGCCCTTGGGTTCATGGGCGTCTGCGTGCCGACAGAGCTCGGGGGCGCCGGGCTCGACGCGGTCTCCTACGTCCTGGCACTCGAGGAGATCAACCGCGCCTGCGCCTCGACCGGCGTGATCATGAGCGTGAACAACTCCCTCGTCTGCGATCCGCTGCTGCGCTGCGGCACGCCCGAGCAGCAGGAGCGCTGGCTCCGCCCGCTCGCGACCGGCGAGAAGCTCGGGTGCTTCGCGCTCTCCGAACCGGCCTCCGGCTCGGACGCGAAGTCGATGCGGACGACCGCCCGCCCGGACGGCGACGATTGGGTCCTGAACGGGACGAAGAATTTCATCACCAACGGGGCTTCGGCCGATACGGTGCTCGTGTTCGCCCAGACCGATCCCGCGCAGGGGCACAAGGGGATCGCGGCGTTCGTCGTGGACAAGACCGCCCCCGGCCTGCGCGTGGGCAAGGTCGAGCACAAGCTCGGGATCCGGGGATCGGACACCGCGCAGCTGGTGTTCGACGAGTGCCGGATCGGCGGCGATCAGCTCCTCGGCGCGGTGGGCGAGGGCTTCAAGATCGCGCTGTCCACGCTCGACGGCGGACGGATCTCGATCGCCGCGCAGGCCGTCGGCATCGCCCGGGCCTGCGTGGAGGACGCGCTTGCCTACGCCAAGGAGCGGACCGCCTTCGGGAAGCCGATCTCGGATCTGCAGGCGATCCAGTGGATGCTCGCGGACATGGCGACCGAGACCGACGCCGCGCGGCTGCTCACCTGGCGCGCCGCGGCGCTCAAGGAGCGCGGTGAGCCGTTCAGCGCGGAAGCGGCGATGGCGAAGCTCTTCGCGTCGGACGCGGCGATGAAGGCGAGCCGGGACTGTATCCAGATCTTCGGCGGCTACGGGTATCTCACCGACTTTCCGGCGGAGCGCCACTACCGCGACGCGAAGATCACCGAGATCTATGAGGGCACGAGCGAGATCATGAAGCTCGTCATCGCCGCGGACACCCTCGGATGAACGCACCCACCGAGGGCGCGGGCGCGGTCGTCCTGCTCGTCGTCGCCCTGGCCGGGTTCGGCGCGTTCGCCTACCGCACCGGGAAGCTGTATCGCTATCTCCGGCTCGGGCGGAACGAGGATCGGACCGACCGACCCCGGCGACGCCTCCGGGACGAGCTGGTCATCTACCTCCTCCAGGGCAAGCTGTTCAAGCGTCCGTATCTGGTCCGCGGACTGGCGCACGCGTTCATCTTCTGGGGCTTCATCGTCATCACCGTGGGCACGGCCGATCTCCTGCTGAACGGGATCTTCAAGGCCCGCGTCCCCGGCACCGAGAGCGCGGCCTTCGTCTGGCTCGTGGATGTCTTCGCCTTCCTCGTGCTCGCCTCGATCGCCCTCGCGGCGGTGCGCCGCCTGTTCTTCAAGCCTCCTCGGATGCACATCGCGCTGGACGGCTACGTCATCCTCGGGCTCATCGCGACGCTCATGGTGTCGCTCGTCGTGTTCGAGTCCGCGGGCATCGCCGCCGACCTGGTGGCCACGGGCCAGACCGCGCCGCCGCTCGCCGGTCTGTTCGCGCCGCTCCTGCGCGGCCCGGCGGCGGGAGCGGTGTTCGCGCTCTCGTGGTGGGTCCATGTGGTGACGGTGCTCGCCTTCGCGGCCTATCTCCCGCAGTCGAAGCACCTGCACATCGTCACGACGCTGCCGAACGTCTACTTCCGCTCGCAGCGTCCCCGCGGCGCGCTCGCGCTCATCCCGGACATCGAGGAGCAGGAGTCGTTCGGCGCGTCGGGCCTCCGCGACCTCTCGTGGAAGCAGCACCTGGATGGCTACACCTGCACCGAGTGCGGCCGCTGCTCGGACAGCTGCCCGGCCGCCGCGACGGGCAAGCCGCTCGATCCGCAGAAGATCGTCCTCGACCTGCGGGATCTGCTGCTGGCCGAAGGCGATCTGCTGTTGAAAGACCCGGCCGCGGCGGGGACCGCGCCGGCGCACCAGACCGCGACCAAGCCCGAGGAGCTCTGGGGCTGCACGACCTGCGCCGCCTGCGTCGAGGCCTGCCCGGTGACGATCGAGCACATCGACAAGATCGTCGATCTGCGCCGCTCGCTCACAATGATGGAGTCGGCGGCGCCGCCCGAGGCGCAGCGCGCGATGACGAACATCGAGCGGGCGGGGAATCCGTGGGGCGAGGCCGCGGACACCCGTGGTGCCTGGGCCGAAGGGCTCGGCATCCCGACATACGCGGACGCACCAGAGGCGGAGTACCTCTATTTCGTCGGGTGCGCCGCGTCCTTCGACCGGCGCAATCAGCGCGTGGCGAAAGCGCTTGCCCGGATCCTCGCGGCGGCGGGAGTCTCGTTCGCGATCCTGGCGAAGGAGGAGACCTGCAACGGTGACCCGGCGCGGCGGATCGGGAACGAGTACCTCTGGCAGCAGCAGGCGAAGCGGAACATCGAGACCTTTGACCGCTACAAGGTGCGCAAGGTGATCGCCTCGTGCCCGCATTGCTTCAACACGATCGCGAACGAGTATCCGCAGCTGGGCGGGAGCTACGAGGTCGTGCACGCCCTTCAGCTGGTCGAGCGGCTCCTGGCCGAGGGTCGGATCGCGCTCGGTGCGGGTGCCGCCGAGACCGTCGCCTATCACGACCCCTGCTATCTCGGCCGGCACAACGGGATCTACGAGCAGCCGCGCGAGGTCCTTGACCGGATGCCGGGTGTCCGGCGCATCGAGGTCGAGCCGCATCATCGGGAGCGCGGCTTCTGCTGCGGCGCCGGGGGCGGCCGGATGTGGATGGAGGAGAAGACCGGCGAGCGCATCAACCATCGCCGGGTCGATCAGATCGTCGCCGCCGGGCGCGCGCAGGGGGCGCCCCCCGCGACGGTCGCCTCGGGCTGCCCGTTCTGTCTCATCATGCTCGACGAGGGCGTGGGGGCGAAGGGCATCGGTGATTCGCTGAAGCCCGTGGATGTCCTCGAGCTCGTCGCCGCCCGTCTCTCGCCGGCCGGCACGCCGGCGACCAGCGAAAAAGGAGCAGCGCCCGGATGAAGATCCTCACCTGCCTGAAGCAGGTCCCCGACTCGACGACCAAGATCAAGGTCGCCGCGGATGCCCGGTCGGTCGTGACCGAGGGGATCACCTGGTCGATCTCGCCGTACGACGAATATGCCGTGGAGCTCGCGCTCGAGCACAAGGACGGCGACCCGGCCACCACCGTGAGCGCGGTGAGCGTCGGCCCGGCCCGGGCGAAGGACGCGCTGCGCGCGGCGCTCGCGATGGGCTGCGACGACGCGACCCTCGTGACCGGGGACGGCGTCGAGAACGCCACGGCCGCCGAGATCGCCGCCGCGCTCGCCGCGGTCGTGACCGACCTCGCGCCGGAGCTGGTCGTCTGCGGCAAACAGGCCTCCGATGACGATCAGGGTCTGGTCGGGCCGGCCTTGGCCGACCTCCTTGGCTGGCCGCATGTCGCCCTGGTGACGAAGTTCGCCGCCGCCGGCGGCGGCCTCGAGATCTGGAAGGAGGTCGAGGGAGGGCACGAGGTCTGGAAGGCGACCGGACCGGTGGTGCTCACCGTGCAGAAGAGCGCCAAGGAGCCGCGCTACCCCTCGCTCCCCGGGATCATGAAGGCGAAGAAGAAGGAGATCCCGGAGCGGGCCTTCGCCGCCACCGACGGACCGCGGACCCTGGTCACCAGGCTCGAGCCGCCGCCGCAGCGCGGAGCGGGGAAGATCCTGAAGGACGGCGATCCCGCTGGCCTCGCGACCGAGCTGGTGGCCCTGCTCCGCGACGAGGCGAAGGTCCTGTGACCGCGCTGCGGATCTGGGGGATCGCCGAGCGCTCGGCCGCCGGCGGGCTCCGCCGGGTGACCGGCGAGCTCGCCGCGAAGGCGGCGGCGCTCTCCGCCGGTGGTGTGGTCACGGTCCTCGAGGTCGGAGGCGAGCGCGTCTCCGTGGTCGCCGCCGCGACGGCGCTCGCCGAGCGCGCGGGGGGCGAGGCGCCGGACATCATCCTCCTGGGGGCGACGCCGAACGGCCGTGACCTGGGCGCGCGCCTCGCGGCGAAGCTCGCCCGACC
>DATLEG010000081.1:0-3991 GCA_035525465.1 Saccharimonadales bacterium (SeqCode) | reverse complement strand
TCGGGTTCTCCGACCTCCTGAGTGAGCAGCTCGCCGGGTCGATCGGCGACCGCCAGCATCGGTATCTGCGCAACATCCACGGAGCGGGGGAGCACCTCCTGACGCTCATCAACGACATCCTCGACCTTTCAAAGGTCGAGGCCGGGCGGATCGAGCTGCGCCCCGAGCGCCTCACCGTGGCCTCGCTCGTCGAGCCGGTCATCGCCTCGACCCAGGCCGCGGCCGACGCCCGGGGCGTCACGCTGGTGGCGAGTGAGGCCGAGGTCGCGCCGCTCTGGGTCGACCCAGGCCGGGTCCGGCAGATCCTGCTTAACCTCCTGTCCAACGCGGTGAAGTTCACCCCCGCCGGCGGGACGGTCTCCTTCCAGACCGCCATCGACGGGCGCGATCTCCTCTTCGCGGTCTCCGACAGCGGCATCGGCATCCCGCTCGACCGCCAGGACCGGGTCTTCGGGGTGTTCGAGCGCGTGAATGAGGACCGCTCCGACGCCTCCGGCACCGGACTCGGGCTTGCCCTCACCAAGCGACTGGTCGAGATCCATGCCGGGTCGATCGATTTCGTGAGCGCGCCCGGGGAGGGGACGACCTTCACCGTGCGGCTCCCCGACGTCTCCGGGGTCGCGGTCGTGGGCGAGCGGATCCTGGTGGTCGAGGACGAGCGCCGGGACGCCGACCTCATCGTCGCGCTCGCCGCGGCCCAGGGGCTTCGCTGCGAAGTCGTGCGGTCCGTGGCCGCCGCGATCGCCTCGTGCGAAACGGAGCGGCCCCTGGGCATCGTGCTCGATCTGCGGCTCCCCGACGGCCGGGGCGAGACCGTGCTCGCGTTCTCCCAGAGCCTTGTGCCCGCGGTCCCGGTGGTCGTGGTCTCGATCGAGGACGATGACGGCCGGATCCGGGCCCTCGGCGCCGATGATCACATCACCAAGCCGATCGACCACGCCCGCCTTTCCGCCTGGCTGGGCCAGATCGCCGCCCGAGCGAGCCAGTCGATCGACACCCTGGAGCAGAGCGCGTGAGCGAGCCCGCTAGAGGGAGGGGGATCCGCTGCGCGTCCTGATCGTCGATGACAACCGGATGAACACCGAGCTGTTCTCCGACGTCCTCGAGGACGACGGTCACCAGATCGCGATCGAGCGCGATGGCCCTTCCGGCCGCGACCGCGCGCTGGCCGAGCCGTTCGACCTCATCCTGATGGACATCCAGCTCCCCGGCCTCGAGGGCACCGAGGTCTGTCGCGCGCTCCGCGTCGCCGGTCTGACCCGGCCGATCCTGGCGATCACCTCCGCGGCGATGCCCGAGCAGATCAGCGCCGGCACCGCTGCCGGGTTCGACGAGTACCTCACCAAGCCGATCTCCCCCGCAGCCCTGCGCGACGCGGTGCGCCGCCACGCGCCCGAGCCCGACCCCCGTTGACCACGACCGCCGGCGAGAGTGTCATCGGCACGCCCACCCGTGAGTGGGACGAGCTGCGCCGGACGAACGAACAACTGGCGCAGTCGCAACGTGTCGCGGGAATCGGAAGCTGGGAGCTCGACCCGGCCGCCGGGACCGTCACCTGCTCGGACCAGATGTATCGGCTGTTCGGCGTCGACCCCGAGGTCTTCCGGCCGTCGCTCGAGTCCTTCTTCGCCCTGGTACATCCGGATGATCAAGCGAGCGTCACCGAAACACTCGCGCGGGCCACGGCGACGAAAGGGCCGGTCGCGATGGATCATCGGATCGTCCGTCCTGATGGGACGGTCCGGACCGTCCGGCTGAACGCGGATGAGACCCTCGCCGATGATGGCTCGGTCAAGCTTATCTGCGGGACCGATCAGGACGTCACCGACCTCAGGGTGGTCGAGGACGAGCTGCGCCACCAGAACGAGACGCTCGCGCTGGTGACACAGGCGACCAACGACGCGGTCTGGGAGCGCTCCTTGCCGGGTGGGATGATGATCTGGCATCACGGTCTGGAGGCCTATGGATACTTGGCCGAAGCTGTGGCCGAGCTGGAGGGTTCCCCCCGGTCGCTCATCCACCCTGAGGATCTGGACCGGGTCCGCAGCTCCGCCGATGCCGCGGTGATGGGGGGCGATGCGAATTGGTCCTGCCGGTTCCGGTTCTGCCGGTCCGACCGGTCATACGTCTCGGTGCTGGCTCGGGCGCAGATCGTCCGTGACGCCGGCGGCACCGGCATCCGGATGGTCGGGTCGCTCCTGGACCTCACCGACCCTGAGCGGCTCCAGGACCTCGACCGCCGCAAGGAGGCCAGCGCAGCGGTGCTGGGGCGGGCCAGCCATGAGCTGCGCACGCCGCTCAACGCGATCCTCGGCTTTACCGAGCTGCTCGAGGAGCAGCTTCAGGCCGCCATCACCTCGCGGCAGCTGCGCTATCTCCAGAACATCCACACCGCGGGACGCGACCTGCTCAGGCTGATCGACGATGTGCTGGATCTTTCGAAGGCCGCGGCCGGCGGTATCGCGCTCGACCCTCATCCGGTCTCGCTGCTGGACCTACTGGGACCGGTCCTCCGGTCCACCAGGGAGCTGGCCGCCGCGAAGGGCGTGGCGCTGTCGATCGACGTCCCGATCGATCGTGCGCTCCTCGTTGATGTCGGACGCCTGCGACAGATCCTCGAGGCGCTGCTGTCGAATGCCGTGAAATTCACCCCCGCCGGTGGGTCGGTCACCCTCCGTGCACAGGCCGATGGCGGGACCCTCGAGCTGGCCGTCGCCGACACCGGCGTCGGGATCCCGGCGGACCGCCAGGATCGCGTCTTCGTCGCCTTCGAACGACTCCATGACGAGGAGCGGGCAACGTCGGGATCGGCGCTCGGCCTGGCGCTCGCCCGGGAGCTCGTCCAGCTGCATCGTGGAACGATCAGCTTCGTGAGCGCCCCCGGCAAAGGCACGACCTTTCGTGTGGTGCTCCCCGACGTCATCGCCGTCGCGATCGCGACCGATCGGCTTTTGGTGGTAGAGGATGAGCGGCTCGACGCGGACCTCATCGTGGCGCTTGCCGTCGGCTTCGGCGTGGCCACCGAGGTGACCCGGACCATCGCCGACGCGCGTGCGGCGATCGCTCGGGCACGACCGCGCGCGGTGGTCCTCGACCTCCAGCTGCCGGATGGGCGCGGTGACGAGCTCCTCCGGTCGCTCCGGGCGGACCCGGCGACGCGAGACCTTCCGGTGATCGTCATCTCCGGTGAGGACGATCGCGGGACCTCCGCGGCGCTTGGAGCGGACCAGCACCTCACCAAGCCGCTGGACCACGTGCGGCTCCGAGCCTGGCTCGACCGAGTGGCCGGGCTTGCCGATCACCGCCCCGTGGCGCTGCCCTCGTGAACGTCATCCGCCCCAACAGGCGCCCGATCGTGCTCGTCGTTGACGACGTGGCCGCGAACCGGGAGCTGTTGCAGGCGCTCCTCGATGACCTCGGCCACGACGTTCGGACGGCGAACGACGGGCAGGCCGCGCTGGACGCGGTGGCGGTCGAAGAGCCGGATCTCATCCTTCTCGACATCGAGATGCCGCGGCTCGACGGCCTGGCGGTCTGCCGCCGGATCAAGGCCGACCCGCGGCTGCGGCTGGTCCCGGTCGTACTGCTCACCGCGCGAGCCGACCGGGAGACGCGCCTTGCCGGCCTCACCGCGGGGGCCGATGACTTCCTCACCAAGCCGTTCGACGCGCACGAGCTGCTCATCCGCACCAAGGTGCTCCTGCGCGACCGCGCCCTGAACCTTCGCCTCGATGCCGCCGATTCGGTGCTCCTGGCGATGGGTCGCGCGGTGGAGGCCCGGGACAGCTACACCGTCCACCATGCCGAGCGCGTCGGCGCGGAGGCGGCGGTGGTCGCGAAGGCCCTCGGCTTCGACGAGGACGACGTGGACATCGTCTACCGTGGCGGCGTGCTGCACGACCTGGGGAAGATCGCGGTCCGTGACGCGATCCTGCTCAAGCCCAGCTCGCTCACGAACGAGGAGTTCGCGATCATGCGCACCCATGCGGTC
>DATLEG010000074.1:0-11347 GCA_035525465.1 Saccharimonadales bacterium (SeqCode) | reverse complement strand
GAGGATGAGGGCGCGCTCTTGAAGCGGATCAGCGAGCCCCTCAGCAACAGCGGATCACACGGGCGGGGATGACGCGCGACGGCCCGCTCCGGTCGGTATCATGCGGGTGCGGAGCGGGCCAGTAGCTCAGCGGTAGAGCAGGGGACTCTTAATCCCTTGGTCGAGAGTTCGAATCTCTCCTGGCTCAACGACCGAGCAGAGCGCCACGGCTGATCGGATTCGCGCCGTACCATCCCGGAGTGCGGACCGCGGCGCGTCAGTGGGCGGGCAGCGCCGGGATCGCCGGCCTCATCGTCGCCGCGACCATCCCGTTCCTGCGCCTCGCCGCGCTCAGCCTCGCGCAGAGCAATGCGGACGAGCGGCGCGGGGTCGGTGACGATCGTGCGGCGCTGGCCCTCTCAGCGGGCCGCACCCTCGACGCGACGATCGGTGGGAGCTTCGCGACGCTACGGGCGATCGCGCTCGATCCCCGGCTCGTGGACCCGCGCGATCCGGTCTTGGCAAAGGCCGTGCTCCTCGCGCACCGTCGCATGAATCCGGTGTTCCAGGGGATCGGTCTCTACGATGCCAGAGGCGACGACCTGGCGCATACCGATCGCGAGCCGCGCAGCTTCAATGTGGCGGACCGCGACTATTTCCCGCCGGTCATGGCCGGCCGGGACTTCACCGGCCAGGTCATCGTGGGACGGGGGACCGGAGTCCGCACCGTCCCCCTGGCCGTCCCGGTCGTCTTCGCCGATGGCACCCGCGGCGCGCTCGTCGCACCGCTCGCCCTTGCCGAGATCGAGGTCGAGCTGTCCCGGATCGTCGGCCGCGGAGTGGCGGTCCTGCTCGTTGACTCGAACCGCCAGATCTTCGTGCATCCGGACCCGGAGATCGCCGCCTCGATGCAGCAGCTGAATGGCCGGCCGGACGTGGACGGTGCCCTTGCCGGCCGGGCGGGCGTGGTGACCGTGCCGATCGACGGCGTCGACTCGCTGTCCGCGTTCGCCCCGGTGCCGCTGCCGCATTGGGCGGTCATCCTCCGGCAGCCGGTCAGCACGGTGTTCGCCGGGCCGGACGCCCGCCTCCTGGCGGGGGCGGTCTATCTCGTCGCGGTGCTGGTGGCGACGATCCTGATCGCCATCTTCCTCGCGCGCCGCCTCACCGCGGCGTACGCAGCGACCGAGGCCAGCGGGCGCTTCCTCGAGCAGCTCATCGAAAGCGCGCCGCTCGCGGTCGCGGTGACCAGCGGCCCCACCCATCGCTACGTCATCGCGAACGCGCGCTACCAGAGCCTCGCGCCCCGGCCGCCGGTCATCGGACGCACCTACGCCGAGGTCTGGCCGGCCGATGTGGCGAGCCTGGGGACGCCGGCCCTCGACCGGGTGCTGATGACCGGCGACGGGCTCAGCACCATCGACGCGCCGGTGGACCTCGCGGTGGGCCGCCGCTATCTCACCGGAGTGGTGTCGCGGCACGATGGGGTGGCCGGCCGGGCGCCGGGCCTGCTCGCGGTGATCCTGGACACGACCGAGGCGGTCCTGGAGCGGGAGCGCGCGGTGAAGGAGAAGGACGAGTTCCTCACGGTCGCCAGCCACGAGCTGAAGACGCCGCTCACCGCGATCAGCATGGCGGCGCAGATCATCCGCCGCGGGCTTGGCCGGGACCCGCTCGACGTTCCGCTGCTCGAGCGCCAGAGCGCCACCCTCCAGGCGCAGGTGAAGCGATCCGCGAAGCTCATCGGCGACCTGCTCGATATCTCGCGGCTGCAGGCCGGCCGGCTGGACCTCGAGCACGCTCCGGTCGACCTTGCGGCACTGGTCCAGGAGGTCCGTGACCGGCAGACCGACGCGCTCCCGCCGGGCCAATCCGACCGCATCGGCCTGGTCGCCGAAGACGATCCGATGTTCGTGGATGGTGACCTTGCGCGCCTGGACCAGGTCGTGACCAACCTGGTCACCAACGCCGTGAAATACAGCCCGGACGGGGGGCCGGTCGGGCTGCGGGTCGCCCGGGACGGGGACCAGGCGGTGCTGACGGTCGCCGATCACGGCATCGGCATCCCTCCGGCTGAGCGGCAGACGCTGTTCGCGCCGTTCCAGCGCGGCGCGAGCGCCCAGGCGCGACGGATCGAGGGCACCGGACTGGGGCTCTATATCACCCAGCGGATCGTCGTCGAGCATGGCGGGGAGCTGCTGGTCACCGAGACCCCCGGTGGAGGGACGACGGTCACGGTCCGCCTGCCCGCGCTCGCCCCCCCGGGCTGATCCGCGAGCAGGGTCCGGGTGAGAGCTCACCCGGTGAGGTCAGTACCTTGTAGGCCTACCGGCGCCGACCGCGGGTCGCTAGCCTTCGCCCTGATGCAGCCTTGGTCTCGTTCGCGGGTGTCCATCCTGGTCGGCATCGTGGGCGCCGCCGGGATGTACGGCGCGGAGGTGGTCGCGGGTCCCGGTCTCGCGCGCTCGGTCCTTGCCGACCTCGCCTGGACGGGCTTCGCCTTCGGAGCGGTCTTCAGCAACAGCCGTGCGGCGCTCGCGAGCGCGCCGCGGGATCGTGCCGCCTGGATCTGGATCCTGCTCGGCACGATCTCCTGGGCCGTCGGGCAGCTGTTCTGGGATCTGTACGACATCGTCGAGATCACCCCGCCGACGCCGGCGCCGCATGACCTCAGCTTCCTCGCTGCCGCCCTGCTGTATCTGGTCGGCAGTGCGGCCTTCCTGCTGCGCGGAGAGCAGCGACTTGCGCTCTTTGCACTGGCCTTGGACATCAGCGCGGTCGTGCTCACCGCCGTCGCCGGGATCGCGCTCTATGTGTCCGACGCCTTCTCCACCGAGATGATCCGGCACCCGCTCGCCACGAGCGTCGCGCTCCTCTATCCGGCCTTGTACGTCGCCGCTTCGGCCGCCGCACTCTCGACGGTCTGGGGTCTGGCGAACCGACAGATCAGGCGCGCTCACGTGTCCCTCTTCATTGGCATCGCCTTGAACGCCGCGGGATTCACCCTCTCGCTGCCGGCGGTCCTGCACGGGACGTTCGCCGCAGGGACCATCTCTGACCCGCTGTTGATGCTGGGCGTGCTCGCCATCGCCATGGCCGGGACGCAGTGGGTCGAAGAGCGTGACGCGGCCACCTTGCCACGGTTCTCCGACGGCGCCGTCCAGGCCTCGCGAATGTTCCTTCCCGGCGTGGTCGCGGTCCTGTCGGCCACCTTCCTCGTGGCCAGCCAGCTCGGCCGCGGGACCACGCGTGAGGTCGTCGCGGGCTGCGTTGCCGGCACGGTCCTCCTACTCGCGACCCGGGCCGGACTGGCGCTGTACACGAACTGGCGCCTGGGGGAGCGGGAGCGGCGGCGGGCGAGCCAGTTCGAGGCCCTCTACGACGTTGGCTTGGCGACCTCCGGCGAGCAGACCCTCGATGAGGTCATCGCCGCCGTGACCGGACACGCCACCGCCCTGACCCGCTGCGATGGGGCGATGCTGGCGCTCGCCGAAGAGGACGGCTCATGCATCATCCGCGCTCTCGATCGGGAGCGGATGCCGCAGCTGAAGGATTCCGTCGGCGAGCCCCTTGCGGGGATCGCGCTCGAATGCCTGGAGACCCGCGAGCTCGTGGTCGCCACGCGCTACGCCGCCCATCCACGCTCGACCGGCGCGCTCCACGATGTCATCGCCTCTGCGCTCGCCGTTCCGCTCATCGCGCATGGGCGGATCATCGGGACGATCACCGTCTATTCGAGCGCGCCGCGCCTCTTCATCGGCGAGACCCAGCGGCTGTTCCGGCTCTACGCCGCGCAGGCCGCGATCGCGATCTCCAATGCGCGGCTGCTCAGCACCACCCGCCAGCTGGCCAGCCACGATCCGCTCACCGGCCTGCTGAACCGCCGGATCCTCGTCGAGCGGCTCGAGGCCGAGACGGCGGAGGCGCGCCGGCACGGTGACGCGTTCTGCGTCGTCCTCTGCGACGTGGATGGGCTGAAAGCGGTGAATGACACCGCCGGGCACCTGGTCGGCGACGACGTCCTGATGCGGGTGGCGAAGACCCTGCGCGAGGGTGCGCGGGCCGAGGATGTCGTGGCCCGCTTCGGCGGGGACGAATTCGTGCTCCTGCTGCCGCGAACGGCGCTCGACGCGGCGCAGCAGCTCGTCGGGCGACTGGTGACCGAGCTCCCGGAGCACACCTACATGTGGGGCGGCAGCCCCCACGCGCTCCCGCGGGTCTCGTTCGGCGTCGCCTCGTTCCCGGCGGACGGCCTCTTGGCGGACACCCTCATCGCGGCGGCCGACGCACGGATGTACGCCGACAAGGCCCGCGCACGGGGTCGCGTCCGCTAAAGTTCCCTCATCACCCGCGCGAGATGAGGAGGGCCTCCGTCCCTATGCCCAAGTGTCCTGAATGCGATGCTGCCGTCACCGTGGGCGCCGACGCGGTGAAGGGGGAGATCGTGTCCTGCCCCGATTGCGGCGCCGAGCTCGAGGTCACCGGGACCGCACCGCTCACGCTGGCTCTTGCGCCGGAGGCCGAAGAAGACTGGGGTGAGTGAGCCGCGCGTCGGCGTCCTCCTCTCCCGGGTCCGGGTCGAGGAAAAGCTCCTTCTCGAGGAGCTGGAGCGGCGCCAGGTCCCCACCACGATCATCGACGACCGCGAGCTCGTCCTGCGCCTGGAGACACGGCCTGACCTTGGCGTCGACGTCGTTGCCGAGCGCTGCATCCAGCACAGCCGGGCGCTCTACGCGCTCGCGGTGCTGGAGACCTGGAAGATCCCGACGGTGAACACCTTCGAGGTCGCCGATGTCTGCGGCAACAAGCTGCTCACGACGATGCGGCTCATCCGAGACGGCGTGCCGTCCCCGGGGACCCGTCTCGCCTTCACCCCGGAGTCGGCCCTTGCCGCGATCGAGGAGCTGGGCTACCCGGCCGTGTTGAAGCCGCTCGTCGGCTCGTGGGGGCGGCTCATCTCGCGGGTGAACGACCGCGATGCCGCGGAGTCGATCCTCGAGCACAAGGACGTCCTCGGGACCTATATGCATTCGATCTATTACGTGCAGGAGTACGTGGCGAAGCCGGGGCGCGACATCCGCGCCTTCGTCGTCGGTGATGAATGCATTGCCGCCATCTACCGCGCCTCCGACCACTGGATCACGAACACCGCGCGCGGCGCCAAGGCGACCAACTGCGTGGTCACCGCAGAGCTCGCCGAGCTCTCGGTGAAGGCCGCGAAGGCGGTGGGCGGCGGGGTCGTCGCGATCGATCTGCTGGAGTCCGAGCGCGGTCTCCTGGTGAACGAAGTGAACTACACGATGGAGTTCCGCAACTCCATCGACACGACCGGCGTGAACATCCCGGGGAAGGTGGTGGATCACATCCTCGCGGTGGCGCGGCGGTGAAGGTCGGGATCGTTGGCGCCGGCGGGTACGCCGGTGGCGAGCTGCTCCGGCTGCTCAGCGGGCATCCGCAGGTCGGCGAAGTGGTCGCGGGGAGCGAGTCGCTCGCCGGGAAGCCGGTGACGGCGGCGCACCCGAATCTGCGGAAGCGGTCCGCGCTCTCCTTCGTGCGCTATGACGAGGTCACCGGGTGCGACGTGGTGTTCCTGGCGCTCCCGAACGGCGCGCATCGCCTGGCGGAGTTCCAGGGTCGGGCCCGCCTGGTGATCGACCTTTCGTCCGATCATCGGCTGCGCGACGCCGCGACCTACCGCACCTGGTACGACACCGCGCATCCCAGCCCGGGGCTGCTCGGGCAAGCCGTCTACGGCGTCCCCGAGCTCCACCGGTCCGAGATCGCCGGCGCGACGCTGCTGACCGGGGCCGGCTGCAACGCGACGGCCACGATCCTCGCGCTCCTGCCCCTGGGTCGCGCGGGCCTCATCGACAAGAGCCGGCCGGTCGTTGTCGAGTGCAAGGTCGGCTCGAGCGAAGGGGGCCGGGAAGCGAGCGACGACTCGCATCATCCCGAGCGGGTCGGCGTGGTGCGGTCGTTCAAGCCGGTCGGTCATCGCCACACCGCGGAGGTCGAGCAGGAGATCGAAGGCATCACCGTGCAGCTGTCGGTCACCGCGGTGGAGCTCGTCCGCGGCGTGCTGGCCACAGCGCACGTCCCGGTCACCGGCACCCTCGACGACAAGACGCTCTGGAAGGCCTACCGGGAGACCTACGCCGACGAGCCGTTCGTGCGCATCGTGAAGGAGCGGGGTGGGATCTTCCGTCATCCCGAGCCCAAGCTGCTCGCCGGGACGAACTTCGCCGACGTCGGCTTCGCCGCCGACCCGCGCGGTGAGCGCGTCGTGGCCCTCTGCGCGATCGATAACCTGATGAAGGGCGCCGCCGGCAATGGCGTCCAGGCGATGAATGTCGCCTGCGGGTTCCCTGAATCCGCCGGCCTCGAATTCACCGGACTGCACCCGTAATGGCCCTCCGCGCGGTCATCAAGGCCGGCGGGTCCGCGGGGGTGGACCGTGACGCAGTCGCCGATCTGGTCGCCGATGTCGCCCGGACCGACGAGATCGTGCTGGTGCACGGCGCCTCGGCCGAGACCGACCGCCTGCAGGCCGCGCTCGGTCATCCGGTCGAGACGATCCTGTCTCCGTCCGGCCACCAGAGCCGCCGCACCGACCGGCGCACGCTCGAGATCTTCGCGATGGCCGCGCTCGGGATCGAGAACTTCCTCTACGTCGAGAAGCTGCAGGCCCGCGGCATCGACGCGATGGGCCTCTCGGGTCTCTCCGGTCGGCTCCTGGTCGCCAAGCGCAAGGATGTCCGCGCGGTGAAAAACGGGAAGACGCTTCTGTTGCGCGATGATCACACCGGGACGGTGGAGGCCGTGAATTTCCCGCTCCTGCTCCAGTTCATCGGCCCCGGGCGGGTGCCGGTGATCGCGCCGCTCGCCCTGTCGACCGAGAACGCCGCGGTGAATGTGGATGGGGATCGTGTTGCCGCGCGCGTCGCGGTCGCCATCGAGGCCGACGCGCTCCTCATCCTCACCAACGTCGCCGGACTCCTCCGCGATCCCGACGATCCGTCCTCCCTGGTCGAGGAGATCTCGGTCGACGAGGCGGAGACGCTGGCCCGCGGCCGGTTCAAGAAGAAGATCCTCGCCGCCAGGGAGGCCCTTGCCGGCGGGGTGGGTGAGGTCATCATCCGCAGCGCCGGCGGCGATCCGCGGGTGCGGACCGTGATCCGGTCCTGAGCGAGCCGATCGACGCCGTCGCCATCGAGGCGCGGCACACCTCGGGGCTGTACCAGAAGCGCGATCTGGTCATCGTGCGGGGCGAGGGCGCGGTCCTCTGGGATGCGGCCGGCCGCGCGTACATCGATTGCGTCGGTGGCCAGGGGTCGGCGAACCTGGGCCATGGGAACGCCGCCGTCGCCGAGGCGATCGCCGCCCAGGCGCGGACGCTCGCCTCGTGTACCGAGCTCTTCTACAACGACCGCCGCGCGGAGCTCTACGCGCGGCTCGCCGAGATCCTTCCCCCCGAGCTCGACCGCGTGTTCCTCTGCAACAGCGGCACCGAAGCGGTCGAAGGGGCCTTGAAGTTCGCGCACCTGGCGACGAAGCGCCCGAACGTCGTGGCGACGATGCGGGGCTTCCACGGAAAGACCGCCGGTGCCCTCTCGGCGACCTGGGGACCAGAGTATCGCGAGCTGTTCGGTCCGCTCCTCGCGGGGTTCTCGCACATCCCGTTCAACAAGACCGAGGCGCTGGACGCGGCGATCACGGCCCAGACCTCGGCCTTCATCGTCGAGCTCGTCCAGGGCGAGGGCGGGGTGCGTCCGGCGACGGGCGAGTTCATCAGCGAAGCGGCGCGGCTCTGCCGGGAGCGCGGGGCGCTGCTCATCGTCGACGAGGTGCAGACCGGCTTCGGTCGTACGGGGACGATGTTCGCGACCCAGCAGTACGGGATCGTTCCCGATCTCCTCTGCCTGGCGAAGTCCATCGCCGGCGGGATGCCGATGGGCCTGGTCGCGTTCGGTGCGTCCGTCGGCGAGCTCCCCAAGCGGAGCCACTCGACGACGTTCGGCGGCAATCCGCTCGCCTGCGCGGCGGCGGTCGCGACGCTCGCCGAGCACCATCGCCTTGGCCTTGCCGCGGCGGCCCACGAGCGTGGGGAGCAGCTCGCGGCGGGCCTGCGCGGGATCGTCTCGGGAAAGATCCGCGAGGTCCGCGGCCTCGGGCTGCTCCAGGGCATCGAGCTCAAGGAGAACGCCGGCCCCACGCTCAAGGCGCTCCAGGACCGGGGGGTCCTGGCACTCGGCGCGGGCCCGACGGTGGTCCGCTACCTCCCACCGCTGGTCATCACCGCCGCGCAGATCGACGCCGTCGTGGCGGCGACCGCCGAAGCGCTGCAGGCATGAGCGCGGACCTTTCCGAGCGGGACGTCGCGCTCCTCGGCGGTCTGGTCGCGATCCCGAGCGTGTCCCGGAACGAGGCGGACGCCGTGGAGTGGCTCGTCGCCCGGATGGCCGAGCGCGGTTTCCGGGCCTCGGTCGACCCCGCCGGGAACGCGGTCGGGGAGATCGGCGAGGGCCCGGTCCACGTCGTCCTGCTCGGGCACATCGACACCGTGCCCGGGGACATCCCGGTCCGGATCGAGGCCGGTGAGCTCGTCGGTCGCGGGGCGGTCGACGCGAAGGGACCGCTCGCGGCATTCGTCGCCGCGGCGACCCTGCCCCCGGCGGGCGTCCGCATCACCGTCGTCGGTGCGGTGGAAGAGGAGTCGCCGACGAGCAAGGGCGCGCGCTACCGGGCCACCCTCCCTGCACCCGACTGGTGCGTGATCGGCGAGCCCTCCGGCTGGGATGGCGTCACCGTCGGGTACAAGGGCCGCCTGATCCTCGGGCTTTCGCTCTCCCGCGAGGCCCGGCACGGCGCCGCACCCGGTCCGACCTGCGCCGAAGAGGCGCTCGCGCTCTGGACGACGATCGTCGCGGCGGCCGAGGCGCGGACCCCGGCGGCCAGGGGATTCCTGCACCTGGACTGCCGGCTCGAGGGGATCCAGGCCCGGGCCGGCGACGGGCTGACCGAGCGGGCGGAGCTCCGGGTGGGCTACCGGATCCCGCCGGGGATCCCGGTGGCCCAGCTCGTCTCCGAGATGCGCGACCTGGCCGAGGAGCACCGCGGCGACGCGGAGGTCACCGTCGACACCGTGGCCACCGAGGAGCCGGCCCGGACCCCGCGCTCGACCACCCTGGCCCGGGCCTTCGCCGGGGCGATCGCCGGTGCCGGCGGGCAGGCGGCCTTTCGGGTGAAGAGCGGGACCAGCGACATGAACGTCCTCCTGCCGGCCTGGGGCTCCCCGATGGTCGCCTACGGCCCGGGGGACGCGCGCTATGACCACACCCCGATGGAGCGTCTGGGCCTTGCGGATTACGGTCGGGCGATCGTCGTCCTCCGGGGGGTCCTGGAGCGGGCGGCCAAGCAGGTACGATGACCCCCGCCGCCGCAAACGGGCAGATGGAGGGCCGAAAAGTGCACGTGATCCGGCAGCTACGCCCTGTGATCTGCTGATGGTCCTCGACGACCCGGCCGAGTTCGTCCTCACGAAGCTCCACCACCTCGCGGTCGAGCGCGACAGCAAGGCGTATCTCCGCGGCCTCATCGACCTCTGCACCCAGGCGACGGATGCCGAGCGCTGCACGATCTACCTGGTCGACCACCAGGCAAACGAGATCCGATCTAGCCTCGCATCGCGGACCGCGATCGAGATCCGCCTGCCACTGGGCACGGGCATTGCGGGACAGGTCGCCGCGAGCGGGGAGACGATCAACGTCGCCGATGCGTACGCCGATCCGCGGTTCGATTGGAACGTCGACGCCCGCAGCGGGTTCCGCACTCAGAACATGCTGACCGTCCCGGTCTGGGGTAGCGACGGGCACTCCGTCGCGGCGGTCGTCCAGTTGCTGAACAAGCGGAGTGGTCCGTTCGAGCGGGCGGATCAGATGCTCCTTGAGCGAATCGCTGAAGCGGTCCGCCCGGCATTCGGAGCGGTCGCGGCGGAGTCGGCATGAGCGTGGACCAGGAACGTCGGGAGGCCGAGCGGCGCGGCGCGGCAAAGCTGGCGACGCTGCTTCAGGTCACCCGCCGGCTTATGACGGTGACCGATCTGGACGCGCTCCTGCGGATCATTGCCGAAGCGACCACGGAGATGGTGGATGCGGAGCGCGCGACGATCTACATCGTCGATGCCGACCGAGACGAATATTGGTCCAAGGTGGCGCTTGGCGTCGGCACCGGCGAGATCCGCTTTCCCCTCGGTGTCGGGATCGCCGGGACGGTGGCCCGGACCGGTGAGACGATCAACATCGCCGACCCCTACGCCGACAACCGCTTCAACCCTGAGAACGATCGCCGCACCGGCTTTCGCACTCACAACCTGCTCACCATGCCAATGACCGCGCATGACGGGCAGATCATCGGCGTGTTCCAAGCAGTGAACAAGCGGAGCGGCGTGTTCACCGGCGAGGACGAGGCGACGCTCGGCTCGCTCGCCGCATTGGCCGCCGTCGCCGTGGAGAACGCCCAGTTGGTTAACGGCCAGAGGCAGCTTTGGCGGTCGCTCATCGAGACCCTGGCCCGCACGGTCGACGCCCGCGACCAGCAGACCGCCGGTCACAGCAAGCGGGTCACCCGCTACGCCTTGGTGATCGGGGGCGCGATGGGCTTGGACGCTCAGGCCCTCGAGGCGCTGGAAGCCGCGGCGCTGCTCCATGACTACGGGAAAATCGCGGTGCGCGATCGCTTCCTCCAGAAGCCGGGAAAGCTCGACGACGCCGAATTCGCCTACATGAAGGCCCACGTCGAGAAGACCCGGGAATTCCTCGCGCACCTCGCCTTCCCCCGCGAGCTTCGCGACGTCCCGACCATCGCGGCCCAGCACCACGAGCGGATGGATGGGCACGGCTACCCACTCGGCCTTTCGGCCGATCAGATCGTTCCAGGTGCCCGCATCGTCGCCAGGATAACTTCAGCTTTCAATGGCGAAACCAGAGTTCCCGTGTTAAAGGAACTGATGCTCAATCTCAATAACCAGTTTGTTATTTCTAATCAGTTTATCGGATCGATAATTCCTTCGATGTCAGGCAATATTCAGATTACCGATGATTACTCGCTTTTTGCATATAAGGACAAAGACGGGGTATGGCCGGGTGTGATTTTCGAACTTAACGAAGGAGCGGCCTTCAGTGGCGCTTCGATGCAGGTAGCGACTGATTTTCCAAAGAACCTTTTTGCTGCCGACCCGGGGGCTGCCAAGGGTACGGCGTTCAAGGATGGAGCAAAACCTTCAATAGCCTTCGATTTTGTTAAATATCTCCAATACTCTGCTCCGGGCGCTTCATTCAATATCGGGACATTTAGTATGAATGGGAATAAA
>DATLEG010000068.1:0-4712 GCA_035525465.1 Saccharimonadales bacterium (SeqCode) | reverse complement strand
CGTGCAGACCGAGGAGCAGTTCCACACAATGAGGCTAGCCGATGGTCCGCGAAAGGGAGGCCCCGATGAAGATCGCCTACCAGGGCTTCCCCGGCGCGTTCAGCGAGGCCGCGGCGGCAGGGCTGTTCCCGGATGCCGAGCTGGTGCCGCAGCGGAGCTTCGGTGATGTCTTCAGCGTGCTCCGGGACGGGAGCGTCGCCGGCGCGGTGGTGCCGGTGGAGAACAGCCACGCCGGGATGGTCGCCGATGTGTACGACCTGCTCCGCGAGGACGACGGGTCGACGATCATCGCCGAGGCGATCGTGCGGGTGCGTTACGGCCTCCTTGGCGTTCCGGGCGCGACCCTCGAGCGGATCAAGGTCGCGCGCTCGCATCCGCAGTCGCTGGCGCAGTGCGACACCTTCCTTCGCGCGCACGGGATCGAGCCCGAGGTCGCCTACGACAATGCCGGCGCCGCGGCGGACGTGGCGCGTGCCGCGGATCCGACGGTCGCCGCTCTGGCGAGCGGCCGCGCTGCCCGGCGGTACGGGCTCACGGTGCTCGCCGACGGGATCGAGACGTCTCCGAACAACGCGACCCGGTTCTTCGCGCTCGCGCCGCGCGGCACCGCCGACCTTGCCGACGCGATCCCTGCGGCGATGCGCTCGGGCCGGCCGAAGACGAGCCTCGCCTACGTCACCGCGAACGTCCCCGGCGCGCTCCTCCGGACGCTGCAGCCCTTCGCCACGGTGGGCGTGCAGCTCACGAAGATCGAGTCTCGGCCCAGCCGGGTGGCGGCCTGGGACTACGTGTTCTATCTCGACTTTGACGGTGATCCGGCGCTCTCCCCCGCCTCCGACGCGCTCGAGATGATGCGTCGGTCGTGCGCCTGGGTGAAGGTGCTGGGGACCTATCCCGCCGCGGCCGAGGCGCTGCAGCCCGACTGACCGCGCGCCGAGGCGGCACGCGCGAATGGCGCCGGTCATCCGGCGCCATTCGGCTGGAGGAGGGTGGAGTGGGACTTACTGGGTCGGCTTGGCCGGCGCCTTTGCCGGACGTGGCGCCCCCTGGTGGTCGACGATCCTCACGATCGCCTCGTCAAGCTTGGCGCGGAGCTGTTGCGCCTGGTCGGCCGTGATCTTCCCCGCTTCGACCGCGGCCTTGATCCGCGCGTCGGCCTTGGTCGTCAGGTCGGCGATGAGCCCGGCCCGGCTCTTGCCCGGCCGCTGATCGGCGATCTGGCCGAGGCTCTTGCCGGCCCCGAGCTGCGCCTTCACCGCCTCGGCCGGGAGGCCGATGTAGCCGACGCTCTCCTGGAAGACGTCGCCGACGAGCTCGCGCAGGTGCGAGCCGTCCCTTTCACCGCCGGCGTGCGTGCTGATCGCGTCGAGGATCGCGTCCGCCTGCGCGCGCGTGATGACGCCGTTGTCGACAAGGCCGTCGAAGACCGCCTTGAGCTTCGCCCCGCGATCCCCCTTCTCCGCGACCGTCGTGACATTGCCGGACGGCGCCGTCGCGAGCTGGAGGTCGCTCGTGCGGGGGGTGGCGGTGAACGCCATCCCGCCGAGCAGGCCGGCGCCGAGGATGCCGGTCCCGATGATCGCCGTGATCTTCCGTGTGCCGAACGATGCGCGCTTCATCCTCATCTCCGTTCCAGAGCGCCCGGTCGTTCCGGGCGTTCTGCTACGGATATCCGGTCGAGGCAGCCGGTGTTGCGCCTGCGAGCGGGACCTTACGGATGCATTACAGATGCGGGGGCGTACACCCGGAGCGCGCGCGGGAGCGCCTCGAAGGTCTGGGGGAGCGACCCCACGAGCTGGCCGTCGGCGTGGACCTCGAGCGGCTCACGCGAAGACAGCACGATGCGCTTTCCCAGATAGCGGCGACCGCGCGCTGGGCGGTCGCGATCGATCGCCGCGGCGATGAGCTCCCGGAGCACCGCAAGCCGCCCGCCGCCGAAGACCACGAGCTCGAGCTTGCCGTCATCGATGCGCGCGCCTGGCGCGACCTCGAACCCCCAGCCATACCAGGGTCCGTTGCAGACGACCGCCTGGAGCACGCGGTGACTGTGCGCGCGGCCGTCCGCCTCGATGCGCACCCGCACGCCGGAACGCCGGATGAGCGCGCCGACCGCCGCGACCGCCCTCGAGCGCTTCCCGCGCTGGAAGGCGTGCCCCGCCTCGAACGCGTGCGCGTCGAGCCCGATCCCTGCGGCCTCGAAGAAGAGGTGCTCCCCCACCCGCCCCACATCGATCGCCCGGCTCTTGCCATTAGCGATGATCCGCGCCGCGGCCGCGCGATCCCCCCGCGGGATGCCGACCGCGCGCGCGATGTTCATGAACGACCCGAACGGGAGGATCCCGAGGGTGACGTCGGTGTTGACCAGCGCCCGGGCCGCGACGCCAACGGTGCCGTCCCCGCCCGCGACGAGGACCGCGTCGTACTTCTCCGCGACGCCTCGGCGGGCAAGGTCCTCGGCTGTCGGGGACTCCACTCCGGTCTCCTCGACGTCGATCGTGGCGAAGCGCTCGCGGAGCGTGCCGAGGAGCGCGTCGACATCCGCACGCGCGGTACCGCCGCCGGCAGCCGGATTGACGATCGCGAGCGCACGGGTCACGCGGAGAAGTGTGGCGGTTGTCGTCCTACGGTGTGACGGAGAAGGTCGCGAAGGCGACCGCGCTGCCAGCCGTGGCCCTTACGGCGTGCGCCCCGGACGTCGCCACGGGACTCGCGAACGAGACAGTGAAGCTCCCATTTGCATCGGTCGTCGCGGTCCCCACCGTCGTACCTTCCCAGTCAACCGTCACCAGGCTCGACGAGGCGAAGCCGACGCCCGTGGCGATCGTCTGAGTGCCGGTAGGTCCGGTGAGCACACTCAGTGCCAGCGCCGGTGCCACGCTGTACGTCAGGCTCCGCGAATAGGCGCCGCCGGCGGCGCTCACGATGTGATTCCCTGCGCTCGCCGCCGGACGGCTGAAGGTCGTGCTAAATGATCCCGTGGCGCTACTCGTGGCCGTGCCGACCGCCACTCCGTCCCATTGCAGGGTGAGGATCGTCGCGCCGGGCGCGCCGGTCCCGCTCACTGTGATCGTCGCCCCTACGGCCGCTCCATCGGGCGTCGCAGTGAGTGTCGGTGTCACGGCGAAGGTGGCGGACCTGGTCAGACCACCAGCGGTGGCGTAGACGTTGTAACCCCCCGCCGGTGTTGACGGCACGGCGAACGAGAGCGAGAAGCTGCCGTTGGCCTGAACTATGACGGCGGATGGTGTGGTCGGGTATGAAGCACCGCTCCAGGTGAAGAGAACCGCCTGTCCGGCCGGATAGCCGCTCCCGACGAGATCGACGACCGTGCCACCTGGCCCAGATGTCTGGGCGAGGCTGAGCGAGGGACCGCTCGATGCGTTCGTCACTGGCTGTGCACTGAACGCGGCAAGCTGATTCGGGGTGGGCACAGCTTCGTCGGTAACGTTGCCGCCGGTGTAGCTCACCGTCACCGTGACACCGGATTGGATCGCCAACGCGAGCGTCAGGACGATCGTGGATGAGCTGGTGTCGCGCACCGCCGAAGTGATCGACACAGGGGTCATGCCCGCCATCGCGCTGAATCCGGTCACACCGGTCGCGGGTGCAATCGGCTCGCTGAAGTAGAGCCAGACCGTCTGCCGCTCCACGGTGGCGCCGGTCAATACCGGCCCCGCTGTGTCCGCGGTCGCCACGCTCACAGTGACTGGACCCAAGACCGCGTTACCCGCGACATCGGCAAGGTCGCCTGGGGTGTAGGTCACGCTGATCGATTCCGCGACGACGAGCGCGCGGCTGAGGACGACGGTGAACAGCCGTGGATCGACGGCCGATCGGACGGCCGAGGTCACCGTGACCGGTGAACTGCTGCTGGTCGAGGTGCTGAATCCGGCCGAAGTCGCCTGCAAGATCGGCTCGCTGAACTGCACGGTGACATTGGAGCGGTTCAGGCTCGCGGACCGGATGGCCGGCGCTGTCCGGTCGATGTGGACAGTGACCGCACTGGATTCGATGCTCATCGTCCCGGCGGCGTCCGTCGCGTAGGCGACGAGAGAAACGTCCTCGTCCGAGGCGGCGCCGGGCCAGCTGGCGGTCCAGGCTCCCGCCGCGTCCGCGGTGACCGTCGCGATCGGGTTGGCGTAGTAGTAGCCGCCCCGGCGGATCTGGACGCTCGCGCTCGCCGGCGCGGTACCGCTGATGACGAGCGGCAGGGCTGATGTCCCGCGGTTCGTGATCAGACCGTTCACCGGCGCTGTGATGACCGGCGCGGCGACGGTCGCGGTCCCGCCGGTTACGACGTTGAAGGTGGTGCTGTATCCGGTCAGGCTGCCGCTCGTGGCGACGAGCTGATATCCGGTGCCGGCGAGCGACACGGTCAGACCGCTGAACGACGCGACGCCGTCAGACGCGGCACGCGTGACGATGCCTCCGAGGACCGCGCCTGTCGTCCCGGTGCCGCTCTTGATCGCCAGCGTCACGCTGTCGTTCAGGAATCCCCGGTCGTAGCCGTCGGTCAGCTCGACCGACACGGCCAAGGGCACTGTCGTTCCGGTGGTCGCGGGCGGGCTCACTATGAACCTCAGTCCTGTCGCGGTGCCACCGGTGAAGCGGACGGCGTTGGAGGGATTGAGGCTCACACCGGCAACGCTCGCCCGGAAGACGACGTCTGCGGATCGGGTGGAGCGATAGGCACAGGTGGCGACCCCATTTGC
>DATLEG010000057.1:0-5204 GCA_035525465.1 Saccharimonadales bacterium (SeqCode) | reverse complement strand
GCGCGCGCGGCCTCGGCCGCCGCGGCGTCCGACAGCTTCGCGGCGTCGGGCTCCGACCGCATTTCGGCGGCGTCAGGCCCGGTCGGGCTCAGCAGGTCCTTCTCGTCGCTCGTGTCGGTCATTCGATCACTCCTATTGGGTCGGCGGGACCGGCGAGGCCTCGGGCGTCCCAAGGATCCCTCGCGTGACCACTGCGGTGAACAGGTTGTCGAACAGGAAGATGTAGACGGAGATGAGCACCGAGATGAGGATCACGATGATCGTGAGCCGGATCACGCTCTCGCGTGACGGCCAGGTCACCTTCCGCAGCTCCTGCCATGACTCTTGGGCGAAGCGGATGAATCCGCCGGCTGGTCGCGTCGCCATTCCTCGCATCCTTTCCTGACTACAGCACGGCAGGAGAGACTCGAACTCTCAACCTACGGTTTTGGAGACCGTTGCGCTGCCAATTGCGCCACTGCCGTATGACCTAGCGCGTCTCCCGGTGCGGCGTGTGCTTCCGGCACCGCGGGCAGAACTTCGCCATCTCGAGACGGTCAGGGTCGTTCTTGCGGTTCTTCTGCGTCGCGTAGGTACGCGACCGGCAGGTCGTGCAGGCAAGCGTGATGATCGGGCGGTTGTCCTTCGGCATGGTGCTCTCTTTATTCCAGGATCTTCGTGACGACGCCGGCGCCGACGGTCCGGCCACCTTCGCGGATCGCGAAGCGCAGGCCCTCTTCGAGGGCGATCGGGGTGATCAGGGTGACGGTGAGGGTGGTGTTGTCCCCCGGCATGACCATCTCGGTCCCGGTCGCCAGCTCGGCCGAGCCGGTGACGTCGGTCGTCCGGATGTAGAACTGGGGGCGGTAGCCGTTGAAGAACGGGGTGTGGCGGCCGCCTTCCTCCTTCGCCAGGACGTAGACCTCGCAGACGAACTTGGTGTGCGGCTTCACGCTGCCGGCCTTGGCGATGACCTGGCCGCGCTCGATGTCCTCGCGCTCGATCCCGCGCAGGAGCAGGCCGATGTTGTCGCCGGCCTCACCCTGGTCCAGGAGCTTGCGGAACATCTCGACCCCGGTGACGACGACCTTGCGGGCGTCGCGGATCCCGAGGATCTCGACCTCCTCGCCGACCTTGACGATCCCCCGCTCGACCCGCCCGGTGGCGACGGTGCCGCGGCCCTTGATCCCGAAGACGTCTTCGATCGGCATGAGGAACGGCTTGTCCTTGGCCCGGACCGGGGTCGGGATGTACTCATCGACCTTGGCCATCAGCTCCAGGATCGGGGCGTACGCCGGGTCGTCCGGGTTCGCCGGGCCTTCGAGGGCCTTCAGGGCGGAGCCGCGGACGATCGGGACGTCGTCGCCCGGGAAGCCGTACTTGGAGAGCAGCTCGCGGACCTCCAGCTCGACCAGCTCGAGCAGCTCCTCGTCGTCGACCATGTCGACCTTGTTCAGGAACACCACGATCGAGGGGACCTCGACCTGCTTGGCGAGGAGGATGTGCTCCCGGGTCTGGGGCATCGGGCCGTCGGCGGCGGAGACGACCAGGATCGCCCCGTCCATCTGCGCCGCGCCGGTGATCATGTTCTTGATGTAGTCGGCGTGGCCGGGGCAGTCGACGTGGGCGTAGTGGCGGTTGGCGGTCTCGTACTCGACATGGGCGATCGAGATCGTGATCCCGCGCTCGCGCTCCTCGGGGGCGTTGTCGATCGAGTCGAAGGCCCGGAAGTCGGCGCCGCCGCGCAGCGAGAGGGTCTTGGTGATCGCCGCGGTGAGCGTGGTCTTGCCGTGGTCGATGTGCCCGATCGTCCCGACGTTCACGTGCGGCTTGGTGCGCTCGAATTTCTTCTTTGCCATTACCTATTCCTCGCAGGGGCTACGCCCCTGCCACCCCCTCGTTCTGCTTCCGCGTGGTCATGCCTTGCCCTTGGTGATGTCGGCCGCCAGGTTCGGCGGGAGGATCTCGTAGTGATCGAACTCCATCGCGTACGTACCGCGGCCCTGGGTCGCCGAGCGCAGATCGGTCGCGTAGCCGAACATCGTCGCGAGGGGCACCATGCCGCTGATGACGCGCGCGTTCGCGCGCTCGGTCATCCCGCCGACCTGGCCCCGGCGGCTGTTGAGATCTCCGATCGCGTCGCCCATGAACTCTTCGGGCACCGTGATCTCGACCTTCATGATCGGCTCGACGATCACCGGTCCGGCCTTCGGGACCGCGGCCTTGAGGGCCATCGACCCCGCGATCTTGAACGCCATCTCATTCGAGTCGACCTCGTGGTACGACCCGTCGACGACCTTGGCCGCGACATCGACGAGCGGGAAGCCGGAGATGATGCCGTTCAGCATCGCCTCACGCATGCCCTGCTCGACCGGCTTCGCGTATTCCTTCGGCACGCGGCCGCCGACGATCTTCCATTCGAAGGTGAAGCCCGACCCGCGCTCGAGCGGCTCGAACTCCACCACGACATGCCCGTACTGGCCCTTGCCGCCGGACTGGCGCACGTACTTGCCCTCGCCCTGGGCCGGCTTGGTGATGGCCTCGCGGTAGGCGACCTGCGGCCGGCCGACGTTCGCGGCGACCTTGAACTCGCGGAACATCCGGTCCACCAGGACTTCGAGGTGGAGCTCGCCCATCCCGGCGATGAGGGTCTGCCCCGAATCGGGATCGGTCTGCACCCGGAACGTCGGGTCCTCCTCGGCCAGGCGGGCGAGGGCCAGGGACATCTTCTCCTCGTCGGCCTTCGTCTTCGGCTCGACGGAGATCTGGATGACCGGCTCGGGGAACTTGATCGTCTCGAGGATCACCGGCTCGTCGGGATCGCAGAGGGTGTCACCGGTGAAGGTCTGCTTGAGGCCGATCGCCGCCGCGATGTCCCCCGCGGAGACGAACTCGACGTCCTCGCGGTGGTTCGCGTGGAGCAGCACGATGCGGGCGATCCGCTCCTTGCGGTCCTTCGTCGCGTTGTAGACCGCGTCGCCGGCGTGGAGCGTGCCCGAGTAGACCCGGAAGAACGCCAGCTTGCCGCTGAACGGGTCGGCGGCGATCTTGAACGCGAGGGCGGCGAACGGGTCGTCCTCGTTGGGGCGGCGGACGAGCTCCTCACCGGTCTTCGGGTCGGTCCCCACGACCGGCGGGACCTCGAGCGGCGAGGGCAGGTAGGCGATGACCGCGTCGAGGAGGGGCTGGACCGCCTTGTTCCGTAGCGCCGCGCCACAGAGCACGGGGACGATCTTCCCGGCGATGGTCGCGGTGCGGAGCGCGGGCACGAGCTCCTCGGCGCTGATCGGCTGGCCCTCGAGGTACTTGTGGAGCAGGCCGTCATCGGTCTCGGCGACCTTCTCCACGAGCCGCTCGTGGGCCGCGGCGGCGGCGGCCTGGTACTGCTCCGGGATCTCCTTCACGACCGCGTCGGCGGGGGTGTCGTTCTCCCAGAACAGAGCCTGCATCTTGATGATGTCGATGACGCCCTTGAACTCCGCCTCGGCACCCATCGGCAGCTGGATCGCCACCGGGTTGGCTCCCAGGCGGTCGACGATCATGTCGAAGCAGCGCTCGAAGCTGGCGCCCATCCGGTCCATCTTGTTCACGTAGCAGATGCGCGGGACCGCGTACTTGTCGGCCTGACGCCACACGGTCTCGGACTGCGGCTCGACCCCGGCGACCCCGTCGAACACGGTGACCGCGCCGTCAAGGACCCGGAGCGAGCGCTCCACTTCGACCGTGAAGTCCACGTGTCCGGGCGTGTCAATGATGTTGATCCGATGATCCGCCCAGAAGCAGGTGGTGGCCGCGGCGGTGATGGTGATCCCCCGCTCCTGCTCCTGCGGCATCCAGTCCATCGTCGCGGCGCCCTCGTGGACCTCGCCGATCTTGTAGATCTTCTTGGTGTAGAAGAGGATCCGCTCGGTCACGGTCGTCTTGCCGGCGTCGATGTGGGCGATGATGCCGATGTTCCGGACGCGCTCGAGCGGGTACTCGCGCTTGCTCGTCCCGCCCTTCGCGGCCTTGGTCTCGATCGTCATCCGGCTACCACTTGTAATGGCTAAAGGCCTTGTTGGCCTCGGCCATCTTGTGGGTCTCGTCCTTGCGGCGGACGGCGGCACCGGCGTTGTTCGTGGCGTCCATGAGCTCGCTGGAGAGCTTCTCGGCCATCGACTTGCCCGGACGCTTGCGCGCGGCCTGGATGATCCAACGCATCGCGAGCGATCCACGGCGATCGGCCTTGATCTCGACCGGCACCTGGTAGGTCGCGCCGCCCACCCGGCGGGGCTTGACCTCGATGAGCGGGGTCGCGTTGCGCAGGCCGGTCTCGAAGACCTCGATGCCCGGCTTGCGGGTCGCCGCCTCGGCGCGGGCGATGGCGTCGTAGACGATGCCTTCCGCGGTCGAGCGCTTGCCATCCCGCATCACCTTGTTGATGAACTGCTGGAGGACGACGTTCTGATACTTCCGGTCAGGGATGGTGCGGCGTTCGGTGGGGCGTGCACGACGTGGCATGAGCTACTTCGCCTTCTTCTTCGCGTTCGGGTTCTTCGCCCCGTAGAGGCTGCGACCCTGCTTGCGGTCCTTCACCCCGGCGGTGTCCAGGGTCCCGCGGACGATGTGGTACTTCACCGAGGGGAGATCCTTCACCTTGCCGCCGCGGACCAGGACCACGGAGTGCTCCTGGAGGTTGTGGCCGATCCCCGGGATGTAGGCGGTCACTTCCATGTGGTTCGAAAGACGCACCCGGGCGATCTTCCGCAGGGCCGAGTTCGGCTTCTTCGGGGTCATCGTGCGGACGATCGTGCAGACGCCGCGCTTCTGGGGAGCACCCTTGCCGAGCTGCACATGGCGGCGCTCGAGCGAGTTCCACGTCGTGCGGAGGGCAGGCGTATCCACCTTCGGCTTCTGGCTCTTCCGGCCCTTGCGGACCAGCTGCGCGATAGTGGGCATGGATTCCCCTTTTTTCTAAGTACGGCGCGCGAACGCGCCGAACCTGTTCGCCTATTCGTGGTTCTCCCCGACCGGAACGCCGGCCCTGTCGCCAGGGCGCGGGTCCCGAGCGCAGCGCGACCAGTGGTCACAAGATCGCGACCAGGCCGATGCGCGAAATGAGCGTCCCTACAAGAAGCCGGGACGTTCACCGCCTCGAAAGACAGCCGAAGGAGAAGTATGACGGAGCAGCTCCCCCGCCGCAAGGCGGCGGAGCTGCTCCGTTACTTGGCTACTTGGTCTCGGTG
>DATLEG010000049.1:0-7255 GCA_035525465.1 Saccharimonadales bacterium (SeqCode) | reverse complement strand
CCCGGTCCATCTCCGCCGCGGTCATGACCGCCGATGCCGCGTAGCCCCAGGCGCCGTCGGCGATCGCGCGCACCCCGAACCCGAACGAGTCGCCGCGATCCACCGAATCGAGTCGGCCGTTCTTCACCATCGTGTCCTCGGTGTCCCGCCGCACGAAGCGGACGTCCGCATAGCTGGCGCCGCGCGACCGTGCGGTATCGAGGGCCAGGCGGCCCAGATCGCGCTCGACGCCCCCGAGCACTAGCCGGCTGTCCCGCGACGGAGCACTTAGGCGCGGACTCGGTAGTTCGGCGCTTCCACCGTTATGCGAACGTCGTGGGGATGTGACTCGCGCAGGCCCGCACCCGAGATGCGGACGAAGCGCGCGTTCATTCGCAGATCGTCGATCGTCGCGGCGCCGACATAGCCCATCCCGGCACGGAGACCTCCGGTGAGCTGGTGGACGAGCGGAGCGAGCGGACCGCGGGCCGGAACGCGGCCCTCGATCCCTTCGGGGACCAGCTTGCTGAACTCCGCGACGTCGCCCTGGCCGTAGCGGTCCCGGCTCGTCTGCCGTGCCTCCATCGCTCCGAGGGAGCCCATGCCGCGATAGGACTTGGCCGGACCCTCGGGGGTGTCCACGACGTCCCCGGGCGATTCATCGACGCCGGCGAGGAGACCGCCGAGCATGACCGTCGAGGCGCCCGCGCCGATCGCCTTGGCGATGTCGCCGGACTGCTGGATGCCGCCGTCCGCGCAGATCGGGATCCCGGCCTTTGCCGCGACGGCCGCGCACTCGAAGATCGCGGTGATCTGCGGCATCCCCGCGCCGGCGACCACCCTGGTGGTGCAGATCGCGCCCGGTCCCATCCCGACCTTGATGCCGTCGGCGCCGGCGGCGATGAGCTCCTCGGTGCCTTCCGCGGTGGCGACGTTCCCGGCGACGACCTGGACCCGGTGGCGGGCCTTCACCTTCTCGACCATGCGGATGACCGCGGCGGAATGGCCGTGCGCGGTGTCGACGAAGACGACGTCTACCCCGGCAGCGACGAGCGCGGACACGCGCTCGTCGGCGTCACCGGAGACGCCGACCGCGGCACCGACCCGGACGCCGGCGTCCTTCGCGGCGCGCACCTGCGCGGACTGGTCGGCGATGGTGAGGTTGCGGTGCAGGACCCCGAGGCCGCCGAGCAGCCCGAGCGCGATGGCCATCCGCGCCTCGGTGACGGTGTCCATCGCGGCGGAGAGGATCGGGACGTCCAGGGGGACCTCGCGAGTGAGAAAGGACCGGGTCGAGACCTGCCCGGGGAGGACATCGCTGCGGGCGGGAATGAGGAGGACATCGTCGAAGGCGAGGCCCTCGCGGCCGAACTTCTCCTCCGCGTTCACGCCGCCCTCACCCGGTCGATTGTACCGAGATGGGAGCGTTCCCTACTTCGCCCTGACCGGTCCTGCCGGAGCGCTCGCCGCGCTTGCGTTGCCGGCATTGTCGTTGGCCGCGATGTAGAAGCAGTACTTCGAGCCGGAGGTCATGCCACCGACCGTGGTGGTGGTCACGGCACCGGCGGCGTAGGTGGTCGGGTAGTTCGCCGGCGTCGCCGCCGGGCAGGCCGTGACGATCCCGGTCCGGCGGATCGTGTAGCCCGCCAGGCCGGAGGTGGCGTCGCTGCCGGCGGTCCAGCTCAGGGTGACGGTGCCGAGAGTGGTCGCGCCGGTGACAGCGGTCAGCCCGCTCGCGTTCGTCGGCGCGGTGCCATCGATCTTGATCGTCTGGGTCACGTTCGCCGAGGTGTTCGTGACCGCGTCCTTCCCCGAGTACACGACGGAGTGGCCGGTACTGTCGCCACTCACCGAGATACTGGCCGAGCTGCCGGCGGTGGTGACGGCGGCGGCCGTGTCGATCTTCGTGGTCACCGACCCCATGCCGACCCCGGCACCATCGGTGCCGCTCACCACGACCGCCACCGCGGCGGTGTACCAGCCGGCGCCGCAGGCCGCGGCGTTGCAGGTGATCGACATCGTGGGGGCGGTCCGGTCCGACTTCACCGTCTGGACGGCGCTGTTGACGCTGGTGAAGAAGCCGGCGCCCTGCGCGATCTTGGTCTGCACCACGTAGTCGTAGCTTCCGTCGGCGACGGGAGTGTCGCTTGCCGTGAGCGCCGATGTGGCCGAGCCGACCTGCGCGTACGCCCCGGACCCCGCCGGGCGGCGCAGGACGAGGTAGGTCCTCGTCTGGGTGCCGACCGGGGTCGAGGTGCTGGCCGTCCAGCCCAGGTTCACCGCGCCGGCCACGGCCGAGGTCCCGGTGGGGCTGGTGGGCGGCTGCACCGTCGCGGTGTTCCAGGACTGGCCGGGATTCGTGGTGGAGGCGGTGAAGGACGCACCTGTCTCGGCGCTCGAGAACCCGACGATCGCGGTGCTCACCAGGACGACGAACGCGGCCGCCAGAAGGCGGTCGCGACCGAGCCCGCGGGAGGCGTTCGAGCCGCGCATCAGGCGGCCCGCACGGTACGCGTCGTCTTGGCCCGGAGCCAGCGCTCGTGGTCGGCCCAGATCGAGCTCGCGTCCTGCTGCAGCGTCCGGCGGACCGGCGCGGGCTTGGCGGTCCTGGTGGACTTCACCGGTGCCGCCTTGGCGACCGGCGCGGCCTTGGCCGCGGCGGTCTTGGTCACCGCGGGGCGCTTGATCGGGGCGGTGGCCGGCGTGGCAACGACCGGGGCGGTGTTCTCGCGGCGGAGCAGGACCAGGCCGGCGCAGGCGAAGAAGATGATCGCCGCTACCAGGGTGGCGTCCATCCGCCAGACGTACTGCATCCAGGCGACGACGAAGCCGACGCCGGGGACGGCGAGCTTCACCAGGCCGACGCGGCCGGGGAAGGTCATCGGCTCCGGGTCACCGACCGTGTTCGCGTCGCCCTTGGTCGAGAAGAGCGTGCCGTTCGGCGAGCCCTCGACCCCGACGATGCGGTGGGTCGTGGTCTGATCGGCGCGGTCGTAGGTGATGACATCGCCGAGCTTGAGCTTGTCGGCGGTGACCGGCTGATCGATGACCAGCGAGCCCTTGTGGATCGTCGGCTCCATCGAGCCCCCGGTGACCACGAAGGTGGCGAAGCCGGCGGCGCGGAGCCCGACGAAGACCAGGCAGAAGGCGAAGAGCACGGTGGTGAGGACGGTGACGATGGTCTTGATCACTGCGCTCATTTCCCTGCTCCTTTCGTTCTGCGCTGTCGCGATGGGGGGGAGTGGCCCCGGGTCGCCCCGGGGCCACTCAGGAGGGAGTTACGGCGTTAGCGGGCCGCTCCAGCGAGCTGGGTGGCGGTGTAGGTGATGGTGAAGTCCTGGCTGAGCGTCTGGAAGGTGTTCCCGGCGGCGGTCGGGAGGCTGAAGGTGAAGCTCAGGGTGTCGGTGCCGGCGGCAGCGATCGTTGGCGAGGCGGCGATGCTGAGGGCCGAGAGGGTGCCGCTGTAGAGGGTGGTGGTGCCACGCTTGACCGTGACCTGGAGGCCGTTGGTCGTATCGGTCCAGAGCGCGGTGCTCGCGGTCGCAGCGACCGCAGTCGTGTAGGTGAAGCCCACGAGGCGGTCACCGGGAGCGCAAAGACGCAGACGAGGCTGTCGGACGCGCCCGGTGCGACGACGTTCGGCGCGGCAACGGTGCCCAGGCCGCTCAGCGGGCCGCTGTAGAGGACGGCGCCGCCGGGGTCGCGGAGCGTGAGCTGCAGGCCGTCGACCGGATCGGTCCACAGCAGCGTCCCCGCGGTCTGCGTCACAAGACGGCGTAGCGGAACGCGCTCGTCCCGGTGTTCCGGACGGCCATCGTCCGGGTGATGACGTCTCCGGGAACGAGGTCGCCGAGGGACACGAGGGCGGTCGCGCCGCGGTCGGTCACCAGGGCCACCGGGGCTGGGGTGGGCGTTGGCGTCGGGACCGGGGTCGCCGGCGGTGGGGTGGCCGGGGTGGGAGTGGCGGCCGGAAGGGGAGTGATCGCCGGGGCGGGCTGGGCCGCCGGGACAGGCGAGGCCGAAGGCTGGGGCGTGCCTGCGCCGGGGGCCGCCGCTGGGGTGGACGCATCCGGGCCGCGGGTCGGGGCGGCGGCCGGTGCCGGGCCTGGCGCGGGGGATGCGGCCACGGTCGGGTCCGGAACGACGGTACCGGGAAGCGGGGTGCCGGGCAGAGCGGCGCTGCCGGAGGTGGCCGGAGGTGGCCGGCTACCGGCCGGCACGGCGGTGCTCGAAAGCACCGGAGGCGGAGCGAGAAGGCCGGCGGGGGCGCCGGGGCCGGGGATCACCGCCCGCAGGCCATCGATCCCGCCCGCGTTTCCCCGGTCGGCGGTGACGGTCAGGGCGACGGCGAACAGGCCGGCGAGGGCCATGGCGCCGAGCAGGCCGCCCTGCGCGGAGATCGAGCCGAGACCACGCCGCTTCCCAGTCATGTCAAGGAACGTAGGTCGCGCGGACCGCCGGGGCATCGGGCCGGCGGGTGAGTTCTCCTCACCCGCTCGTACTACGTCCGACTAGGTGCGATCGGCGGCACGCAGCTCCGCGGCCCTGGCGCGGGCCTGCAGGTCGGCCATGTAGTCGCTGGTGTCGGTGCCCCAGGCCGAGATCCCGGCGATCCGGGCGCGGGTCCAATCGCGGGCCCGCCAGGCGAACACGCCGGTCGCGACCAGGCTCACCGCGACCGCCGCGGGAAAGACCGCGGTCTGCAGGGGCAGGAACAGATCGATCCGCCGCGCGACGAGCCCGAGCGCCAGCAGGACCAGGAGCTCGATCTCGACGATGAGCGACACGAAGACGAGCGCGAACGAGGCCGCGCCGAAGCTGCGGTACGCTCGATACGGGAACGCGATCTCCAGCAATCCCACGGCAACGATGATGACCGCTCGGCCATCGGCTGGATACCCCCGTTAGAGGAGGGTCGCCTCGCGCTCCGGCCCGACCCCGACCATCCCGATCGGCGCGCCGACCGTCTCTTCGATGCGGCGAAGGTAAGCGCGCGCGGCGGCGGGGAGCGCGGCGCGGTCGGCGCATCCGGCGATATCTTCGGTCCAGCCCGAGAGGCGCTCGTAGCGGGGGACCGCGCGCTCGAGGATGAGCGTGGGCGGCATGTCCGTCGTGACCTGGCCGTCGAGCTCGTACGCGGTGCAGAACGGGATCTCGTCGTACCCGCCCAGAACGTCGAGCTTGGTCACCGCGATCTCGGTGAACGCATTCAACCGTTGGGCGTGCCGCGCGGCGACGGCGTCGAACCAGCCGACCCGGCGGGGGCGCCCGGTGGTGGCGCCGTACTCGGCGCCCTTTTCCCGCAGGCGATCGCCGGCGGCTCCGCGGAGCTCGGTCGTGAACGGACCCTCCCCCACCGCGGTGCTGTAGGCCTTCACCACTCCGATGACCCGGGTGATGAGGCGCGGCGGGATGCCCGCACCGACCGAGGCGAAGCCGGCGAGCGGGTTGGACGAGGTGACATAGGGATAGATCCCCCAGTCCAGATCGCGCATCGCGCCGAGCTGGCCCTCGACCAGGATCCGCGCGCCCGCGGTGAGCGCCCGCTCGACCACCGGGAGGGTGTCGACGATGCGGTCACCGAGGGTCGCGGCGGCCGCGAGCACACCATCGGCGACGGTGACCGGGTCGAGCGGCGCGTCGCCGAAGCGCTCGAGGATCGCGTTCTTGAGGGTCAGCGCATGGGCCACGCGGGCCCGGAAACGACGTTCGTCGCGCACCTCGTAGGCCTGGATCCCGTGACGGGCGACCTTGTCGGCATATGCGGGGCCCACCCCCCGGCCGGTCGTCCCCAGCTTCTTGCGCCCCCGCTCGCGCTCGTCGAGCCGATCCAGGGCGATGTGCCAGGGCATGACCAGGTGCGCGCGGTCGGCGACGCGCAGGTTCGCGGTGGAGATGCCCGCCGCTTCCAGCGTCGCCAGCTCTTCGCAGAGCGCCGCGAGATCCACGACGGTCCCCGGGCCGAGGATGCAGATGGCGTTCGGGTTGAAGATCCCGGATGGGATGAGGTGGAGCTTGAAGGTCCCGTGCTCGTTCACCACGGTATGGCCGGCGTTGTTCCCGCCCTGGTAGCGGATGACCAGATCGGCCTCCTGCGCGAGCAGGTCGGTGATCTTGCCCTTTCCTTCGTCGCCCCATTGCGCACCGACGATCGCGGTCACTGGCACGTGTTCGAATGCTAGAGGGTCACGAGCGTCTGCGGAGCGCAGCCTCACCCAGCTCGACCGAGAGCTTCGCGAGCTCGACGAAGGTGAGCGAGCGGGCCGGCTCGGAGAGCCACCAGGTATTGGGATCCCACTGTGGATCACGCGCCGGATAGTTCCGGAGGGTGATCTGCGCCGGGCCGGTGGCCCGCGCGAACAGGATCGCGGCCCGCCGCTGGTGGTACGGGCTGGTGACCAGGATCGCGGTCCGCAGACCGCGGTCGCGCAGGATCTTGACGACCCGGGTCGCGTTCTCCTCTGTCGTCGCCGAGAACGGCTCGACGAGGATCGCCGCGGCGGGGACCCCGGCAGCCATCGCTTCCCGTTTCATGATGTCCGCGCTCGAGATGGAGGCGGGATCGAGGGCCGATCCGGCGAAGAGGAGCGTCGGCGCGTAGCCGCGCTTCCACAGGTCCACCGCCGTGTCGGTGCGCGCACCCTGGTCGCCCGAGAGCGCAACGATCACGTCCACCTTCGCCAGGGGGTCCTCGATATCGAGCAGATGCCCGATGAGGACCAGGCCCGCCAGGGCGCCCGCGATCCCGAACACGATCCCAGAAGTGAACCCGCTCAGGAAGCGCCGCATGTCAGCCGCAGCCCTTCTTCGAAGCTCGTGCGCGCGCGCCAGCCGAGATCGCGCCAGGCCTTCGCCGGATCGACGCAGGAGCGCTGGAGCTCGACCGCGGGGAGCGGCTCGTGGACGATCCCGGGTGGCGGGCCGAGGATCTCGGTCAACGCGGCCACGACCCGGTTGACCGAGACCGCTCTCCCGGTCCCGATGTTGAAGACACCGGTGACCCGGCGGTGCAGCACCGCATCCAGGGCCGAGCTGACCGCTTCGGCGACGTCACCGACGTAGACGTAGTCGCGCTCGGCGGTCCCCGGACCGCGGACGACGAGCGGCTGCCCGGCCCGCCAGCGAGCGGCGAAGATCGCGATGACCCCGCCCTCCAGATCGGTGCGCTGCCGCGGACCGTAGATGTTCGCGGGCCGAAGGGTCATCGCGGCGACGGGGGCGGCCGCGACCAGCGCCTCGGCCGAGATCTTGTGGACGCCGTAGGGGGAGATCGGAG
>DATLEG010000046.1:0-2530 GCA_035525465.1 Saccharimonadales bacterium (SeqCode) | reverse complement strand
TGATCTTCGGTGTCCTGCGGGTAGTGAATTTCGCGCACGGCGCGTTCTACATGCTCGGTGCCTTCGCCTCGTACCTGCTCCTCCAAGAGCTCCAGGTCGGCTTTTGGCCGGCGATGATCCTTGCTCCGGTCGTGGTCGGGGGCGTCGGGATGCTCATGGAGCGATTCCTCATCCGGCGCCTCGCCCGACTCGACCCGCTCTACAACTTCCTGCTCACCTTCGGGCTCACGCTCATCATCCAGGATGGGATGCGGCTGCGCTTCGGCCTGCAGGGGCAGCCGTACCCCGCGCCGGCGGAGCTCGCCGGGTCGGTCGCGATCGGTGGATCGGGCTACCCGGTGTACCGGCTCTTCGTCATCGCGTTCTCGATCGTCGTGTGCGTGGTCGTCTGGTACGCGATCGAGCGGACCCGGATCGGCGTCGTCGTCCGCGCGGCGACCGAGCGCGCGGATCTCACCCGGGCGCTCGGGATCAAGGTCGAGCGCTGGATCACTCCGGTCTTCGGCTTCGGCGTCGGGCTCGCCGCCCTGGCCGGCGTGCTCGCCGCGCCGATGCGCAACGTTTCGCCGCTCATGGGATCGGAGCTCATCATCTTCACCTTCGCCGTCGTCGTGATCGGGGGCATGGGGTCGATCGCCGGTGCGGTGAGCGCCGGGTTCCTCGTGGGCGTCCTGGCGAGCGTGGCCGGGGTGCTGAATCCGGCGCTCGAGAACATGATCGCCTTCGCCCTCATGGCGGTCGTGCTCCTCATCCGGCCGGCGGGACTCTTCGGGTCCGTCGATGCGGCCTGACCGGCGGGCGGTCCCCAAGATCGCCATCGTCGTCGCCGGGCTCATCGCGGCGCTCATCCTCCCGCGGCTCATCTACCCGGTGCTGGCCCTCGAGATCCTCCTCTGGGGACTGTTCGCGATGTCGGTGGACCTGCTCCTTGGCTTCGCCGGCCTCCTTTCGTTCGGCCACGCCGCGTTCTGGGGGGTCGGCGGCTACGCCGCGGCGCTGCTCGCACGCGCGTTCCAGCTCCCGTTCCCGGTCGCGGCACTCGCCGGCACGGTGGCCGCGGCGCTCCTGGCGGTCCCGATCGGCTTCCTGTCGATCCGCCGCCGCGGGATCTACTTCGCGATGGTGACCCTCGCCTTCGCGCAGCTGGTGTTCTATCTGACGAACGAATGGCGCTCGCTGACCGGCGGAGAGAACGGGGTGCAGGGGGTCCCGCGCCTGCTGCCGGGCTTCAGCGTCGGAAAGTCCCTGGACTTCTACTACGCCGCGCTGCCGATGGTGCTCATCGGGTTCTTCATCGCCTACCGGGTGGTCCACTCGCCGTTCGGCCACGTGCTCGCGGCGATCCGCGACAACGAGCCGCGCGCGCAGTCGCTCGGCTATGCGACCTGGCGCTACAAGCTGCTCGGCTTCGTGTTGTCGGGGGCGCTCGCCGGCCTCGCCGGCTCGCTCTTCGCGCTCGGTCATGGCTTCGCGTCGCTGGAGCTCCTCCACTGGACGACGTCGGGTGAGGCGGTGCTCATGACGATCCTCGGTGGCATCGGCACGCTCTGGGGCGGCCTGGTCGGCGCCGCGGTCGTGCTGCTGGTCCGGGACACCCTCTCGACCGCGAGCGAGGCGTCCGGCGTGGTCACCGGGACGATCTTCCTGGTCATCGTGCTCGCGTTCCGACGCGGGGTCCTGGGGACGCTTGGCGAGCGGCTCACCGCTGTTCGCGATCGGCGTGCCGCGGGACGGGTGGTCGGTGCCGAGGGTCGGACCCGCTGAGGCTGGCCAACGGCGATCGCCGCGCCGGGCTACTTGATGAGGAGGTTCACCAAGATGTCAGCGACGATCAGCAGGGCGGCCATGAGGATGACGACCGAACGGATCCGCCGGAAGTCGCGGACGACATGGGCCCGCTCCCACTCGGCGTTGCGCAGCAACGCGGCGGAGGGCGCGCCTTCGGCCCGCAATGCGCCGGTGCGTGAGACCGCGCCACGCGCCGCGGCGGCCGTGCCGGTGCGCCGGGAGGTCGTGGTGACCGGGCGCGTCTCTCCGGCGCTGGCCGGGCGCGCCTCGGGGGCCGGCGCGGGTCGCGCCGGCTGGGTCGCGCGGCGGGCGGCGGTGCGCGAGCGGGACCGCTGCTTACGTGCCATCGGTGAGACAAGGATACGGGAAAGCCTTATGTTCCGCGCGGGATGACGCTCGATGAACGGGTCCTGTCGCTCGCCGTCATCGCTCTGGGAGTCGCGGTCCTGGGCCTCATCGTCTGGGTCGCCCTGCTCCAGCGCTCCGAAGCGACGCTCCGGCGCCGGCTCCGGCGGGTCATTCCCGGCGGCGACTCCGGCCTCGATGAGATCCTCGATACCCAGGTCCAGCAGGCCGCGTCGCTCTCCACGCGGCTCGACGCGCTCGTCCGCCTGCAGCAGGAGCTCGACACCGCCCTGCAGCGATCGATCCAGCGGATCGGCGTGGTGCGCTTCAATCCGTTCCCGGATACCGGTGGCGATCAGTCATTCGCGATCGCGCTGCTGGACAAGATCGGCAACGG
>DATLEG010000117.1:0-7604 GCA_035525465.1 Saccharimonadales bacterium (SeqCode) | reverse complement strand
CGGCGTCGTGATCACCCGTGAGCCGCTCACCGCCCTCGTCCCCATCGAACGGACCAAGGGCAAGGCCGACGGGTTCCAGACCCAGTACGAGGACAAGGCCCTCGAGAAGATCGGCCTGCTGAAATTCGACTTCCTTGGGCTGTCCAATCTCACGATCCTTGACCATGCCCTGCGGCTCATCAAGGACCAGCGCGGGGTGGAGATCGACCGCGAGACCATCCCGCTCGACGACGCGAAGACCTTCGCCCTCCTGTCCTCCGGTGAGACCACCGGTCTGTTCCAGCTGGAGTCCGCCGGGATGCGTCGGCACATCCGCGAGCTCCGACCCGATCGGGTCGAGGATGTGATGGCGATGGTGGCGCTCTTCCGTCCGGGACCGATGGACTACATCCCCTCGTACATCCGGCGGAAGCACGGGACCGAGGCGGTCACCTACGCGCACCCGCTCCTCGAGCCGGTCCTCCGGCAGACCTATGGCGTCATGGTCTACCAGGAGGACGTGATGGCGGTCACCCAGGCGCTCGCCGGCTTCACCCTCGGCGAGGCCGACGTCCTCTGCTACGCGATCCGCAAGAAGATCCGTGAGAAGCTCGATGGCCAGCGGGAGAAGTTCGTCGCCGGGGCGCTCCGCAATGGCGTCTCCCCGGGGGTGATCGACACGGTCTGGAAGGATTTCGAGCCATTCGCCCAGTACGGCTTCAACCGCGCCCACGCGGCGATCTATGGGCTCATCGCCTACCACACCGCCTATCTCAAGGCGAACTACACCTCGGAATACATGACCGCGGTGCTGTCATCGGACATGGGGAACAGCGACAAGATCGCGATCGCGATCGCCGAGTGCCGCCGGATGGGGATCATCGTGCAGCCTCCGGACGTGAATCACTCCCGCTTCGACTTCGTGGTCGCGGCGCGCGAGATCCGCTTCGGCCTGGGCGCGGTGAAGAACGTCGGTGAGGGCGCGGTGGAGAACATCGTCGCGGCCCGCGATGCCGCCGGACCCTTTCGTTCACTTGAAGACCTCTGCGCGCGGATCGATCTCCAGCGCTGCAACAAGCGCGTGCTCGAGTCGCTCATCAAGGCGGGCGCCTGCGACCCGTTCGGTCCGCGCCTCGCCCAGCTTGGTCGGCTGGATGCGGCCCTTGCGACCGCGCAGCGCGAGCAGAAGGACCGCGCGAGCGGGCAGGTGAGCCTCTTCGACTTCGCGGCGACGCCGGTGACGGCGAGTGCCTCGACCGTGGCGACGGGGGGCCTGGAGGCCTCGAAGAAGGAGCTGCTGGGCTGGGAGAAGGAGCTCCTCGGGATCTACGTCTCGGACCACCCGCTCCAGGACATCGCCCAGCGGATCGGGGATGTGCCCGGGATCGCGTACATCGCCGAGCTGAAAGAGGTGATCGACGAGCTGGTCACCGTCGTCTGCGTCGTGACGAGCGCGCGGAAGCACATCACGATGAAGAACAAGTCGCTCATGCTCTTCGCGCAGATCGAGGACCTCACCGGGGCCTGCGAGGTCACGGTCTTCCCGCGGACCTACGAGGCGACAGCGGCGGCCTGGAACACCGACGAGATCCTCCTGCTGCTCGCCCGGGTGGAGCAGCGGGACGACGGCGTGAAGCTGCTGGCGGAGCACGCGATGCCTTTCAGCGAAGAGGCGGTGGCCGAGATCGGGCGGATCAGCGAAGAGCGCCGGCTGGCGCTCTCGAAGAAGAAGCAGTTCGTCGATCGGAACGCCGGCGCGACCGAGGGCGAGCGGAACGGGAACGGCGCGACCCACACCGGCGACGTCGTCATCCGGTTCCGCGAGGCGCTCGACTACGAGCGGTCGGTCGCGATCTTCCAGCGGATCCAGCAGGTCCTCGCCCGCTACGCCGGGGCCGCCCCGGTGTATCTCGAGCTGCCGCGCGCGGGGAGCGGCGTCCGCCGCGTCGCGACGACCTTCCGGGCGAGGCCGGCCGGTGATCTTGCGCGCGAGATCGACCGCGAGGTCGGGGCCGGCGTCGTGGATGTGCTCCTTCCCGAGGTCCCGGTCTGATCGACACCGTGGTGTTCGACGTGGATGGGGTCCTCGTCGACACCGCGGCCTCGTACAACGAGGCGGTCGTGCGCACCGTCCGCTGGCTGCTTCCCGACGCGCCGGTGGATCACGCGACCGTCGCGCTCTGGAAGCGGAGCGGAGACTGGAACAATGACTGGGACCTCGCCTACGGGCTGTATTGCTGGCTTCGAGCCCCGGAGCGGACCGCCGGCGCGACGGCCGCGGGCCGTTCCCTCGCGGACCTCGTGGCCGCCGCAGGCCCCCGGGCCGAGCGCAGCTACGCGGTCGTCCGAGGGGTGTTCGAAGAGCACTACAACGGCACCGAGCGTGCGGTGGCGCGCTACGGCGTCCAGCCCCTGGTCGGCAATGCCGAGCCTCTGGCGGACCAGGAGCGGATCGTCCTGGAGCCGCGACACCTCGTCGATCTCCGCGCGACCGGGGTCCAGCACTTCGGTGTCGTGACCGGTCGCGTCCGCGCCGACTGGGAGCAGATCGCCCCGCGGCTCCCGCTGCCTCGCGGGACGCCGGTGGCGACGGATGAGGATGGACGCAAGCCCGATCCCGCGGGACTGATCCTCGTGCTCGGACGGCTGCGCACGCGCGCGTACGTGTACATCGGCGACACCTTGAATGACCTGCGTCTGGTCCAGGCGCACACCGCGACGTCCGGCATTCCCGGACAGGCGGTGATCCTCTGCGATGCGTCGGACGAGCGCAGCTATCGGGCCGCCGGCGCGACAGTGTTCGTCCGGTCGCTCGGTGAGCTTGCGGACAAGGTCCGCGCGCTGCGCCCAGCCGCCCCGCGATACTAGGTCCGTGCCCGATCGGATCCGCTCCCTTCACCGGCTGACCGCGAAGATGCTGCGCGACCTTGACCTCGCTTCACTCGGATCGGAGATCGCCCGCACCGCCTGCACGCTCGAATCCGCCGACGCGGCCGCACTGTTGCTGGTGGACCCGGCGACCGATTCGTTGCGCATCGTCGCCCACGAGGGGCTGTCCGACGCCTACGCCGGCTCGCAGCAGATCCCGATGGATCGGGCGCGCGCGATGTATCAGGGATTCGACGTCCACGTGGCCATCGATCTGCGCGCCACCCCCCTCGGCGACGCGAGGCTGATCGCCGAGGAGGGTCTCGAGCGGGTCATCGCGGTGCCGCTCGTGCGTGACAGCGAGCTCATCGGCGGCCTGATCATCTACGCGAAGGACCGGACTCGCGAGTTCGACGCGATGGACATCGAGCTCCTCCATATCCTTGCGGCGCAGGCGGCGATCGCGATCACGAACGCCCGCCTGTACGCCGCCGAGCACGATGCCCGCCGGCTCAGGGAGGCGATCTTCGAGGCGCTGAGCGATGGCGTGCTGGTGGCCTATCCGGACGGACGGTTCGAGGCCAACCGTGCGGCCTCGGAGATGTTCGGGGACACCGGCGCGGCCACGCTATCCGAGCTCCGGGCGGGCGTCGACCTCCGTGAAGAGACCAGCGGCGAGTCCGTGCGGGACGAGGAGGCGCCGCTCGAGCAGGCCCTTCGCGGGGATCGGGCGGGTGGCCGCTTCCTCCTGCGGAACGCCACGACCGGGGTCGAGCGGGTCGTCAAGGCCACGGCGCAGCCGCTCCTCACCGGGGGCCGGATCACCGGAGGCGTCCTCGTCTTGAACGATCTCACCGCGCAGCGTGACTCCGACCGCCAGAAGGACCAGTTCCTGTCCATCGTGTCGCACGAGCTGAAGACCCCGCTCACCCCGCTCAAGGCGCTCGCGCAGCTCCTTCGCGCGAGGCTGCGGCGGCACCGCACGGAAGGCAAGGCGCTGGATCTCGATTCCTTCGAGAAGAATCTGTTGACCATCGAGCGACAGGTGGACCGGATGAACGGTCTGGTGAACGATCTCCTCGAGGTGTCGCGCGCCGGTCAGGGCCGCTTCCAGCTCCAGCGCAGCGACATGGAGCTGATGGCGATGGTCCGGGACGTCATGCAGCGGTACGTCGATCAGACCGAGGAGGATGGGCGATACCGGTTCACCACCAAGGGGCCGGAGCGCCTCGCCGTCCTCGCCGACCCGGCGCGCCTGGAGCAGGTCCTGATGAACCTCGTCGGGAACGCGGTGAAGTACTCCCCGGCCGGCGGCCCGATCGACGTCGCGGTCAGCCGGGAAGACGGATTCGCCGCGGTCACCGTGCGCGACCAGGGCATCGGCATCCCCGCGGAGGATCTGTCGTCCCTCGCCCGCCCGTTCGCGCGGGGATCAGCTCGGGCGCAGACCTTCGCCGGCATGGGGATCGGCCTGTTCCTCTCCAAGCTCGTGGCCGAGGGGCACGGCGGGACCCTGCAGGTGCAGAGCGGTGGCGCCGATCAGGGAACGACGGTCACCTTCACCATCCCCGCCGCGTAGCGGGCCAGCGCCGGGGGTCGACCTCGTGTTCGCGACCGCGTGCCGGAGGAGGGACTCGAACCCTCACGGGCCTTTCGGCCCAATTGATTTTGAGTCAATCGAGTCTGCCAATTTCTCCACTCCGGCTGCCGGAAGTGTAGGAGGCCGGTCAGGCCCGCGACCGGGCGAGGCGGACCAGCGACATCGTTTCGAGGGCGTCCTTGACCACCACCCGGTTGCCGACGATGACCGACGGCTCATCCCAGGCGGCATCCTTGCCGGTCGAGAGCGACCGGACCACCGCTCCGGCCTCGCGCGCGATGAGCCCGGCCGCGGCGATGTCCCACGGCGCGAGCTGCTCGTGGACGAACAGATCGAGCTTCCCGCAGGCCACGTAGGAGATCTCGAGCGCCGCGGAGCCGAAGACCCGGAGCCGCACCGTCGTCGCGTTCAGCGCCACGAAGCGGGAGTCCTTCTTAGCGGCGGCCTTGAACGACAGGTTCGTGACCGCGAACGCCTCGGTCGCCTTCTTCACGCTGGACACGCCGACCGTGATGCCGTTCAGCTTCGTTCCCCGGCCCTCCGAGGCGACGAAGGTCTCGCCGGTCCGCGGGGCATGGATCGCCGCGGCCCGCATCCGCCCGCCTTCGAGATAGCCGATCGCGACGCAGTAGAACGGGAGCGCCCGGCTGAAGTTCAGCGTTCCATCGATCGGATCGACGACCCAGAGCCGCTCGGACGAGCGGAGCCGGTCGTCCGAGCTCTCCTCGGCGAGGATCGGGATGGCCGGATCGTGCGCGCGCAGCCGCTTCTTGATCGCCGCCTCGGCGGCGTGGTCCGCGGCGGTCGCGAAATTCGCCCGGCCGATCTTGTGGGTGACGATCTCGACGTCGTCGGCCCGGATCGAGGTCCCGACATCGACCGCGATCTCGGCAGCGAGGGCCGCGAGGCTCGCATATCGCCGGGACGCCGAGCGGCTAGGCGCCTGGTTCGGCACTGGGCGGGCAGAGCCGGCGGACGCGCTCGAGCAGCTCGTTGAGGTCGAAGGGCTTCGGGATGACATCGGCGATCTTCCGGTGGGCGAACTCCTGCTCGAACTGCTTCGCAGCCGCGCTCACGAAGAGCACCGGCATGTTCCGGATGGATTCGTCCTCGACGATCCGGTCATAGACCTCGAACCCGCTCAGACCGGGCATCATGATGTCCAGGATGAGCAGATCGGCATGGACCTGGCGGACGGTCTCGAGGACGAGCGCGCCGTCAGGGACGACGACGGCTTGATACCCGGGCTCGTCGTTGATCGCGTCGCGGAGGAGCAGAGCGATCGGCTCGTCGTCCTCGCCGATGACCACGACCTGCTTGCGGACCGCTGGCGACTCCGACATCTCGTTCAGCATAGGGAATCCGGTTGCGCCGCGACGTAAGCGCCCAGCGCCCGGTGGGCCGTCCGGAGGACACGCTGGCTGCCGCGCGTGCAGGGGATGCCCGCGCCTTCGAGACCCTGGCGCGCACCGAAGAGGGCGCGCTCTACGGGCACGTGGCCCGCATCCTCGGGCCGGGCGCGGACGCCGAGGACGTGGTCCAGGACGCGCTCCTGTCGGCCTGGCGGTCGATCGGCTCGTTCAATGCGTCCGGGGGCGCCTCGTTCCGGGCGTGGCTCTTTCGCATCGCCCGCAACCGGGCGATCGCTGTGATCCGGGCGCGACGCCGGAAAGGGGAGGTACCGCTGGAGCCGGATCCCGAAGAGGGTGGGAGCGATTGGGCCGAGCCGGTGGAGGGCGGTCCCGACCTGCTGACGATCGCGGCCGGCCGTGAGGCCTTCGCCGCGGTCGAGCTGGCCCTCGCCAGCGTCCCGCCCGAGCAGCGCGACGCGCTCCTCCTGCGCGACGTCGAAGGCTTCAGCTATGACGAGATCGCGCTCATCACCGGAAGCGCCGCGGGCACGGTGCGATCCCGGATCCACCGCGCCCGGCTCGCCGTCCGCAACGCCCTGGTGACCCGCGGGTGGACCGGGAGCGCGGGTTGAGCGGTACGAGAGGTCCGAGTGGAATGCCAGGGGACGGGAACCGGGACCAACCGGGGGACGTTCACCCTGATGTGATGCACAGCCATCCGGAGGGAGACCTGTCGGCCTACGCCGACGAAAGCTCGGCGCCCGAGCGGACCGCCGAGCTGACCGCGCACCTTGCGGGCTGTGCCCGCTGCGCGCGTCGGGTGGATGAGCTCCGCGCGGTCCGCGGTCTGGTGGCCGCGGCGCCCGCGCCACGGCCGTCACGCTCGCTCCTCCCGCGCCTTTCGCGCGCACCGGCCTGGCTGCGACCGGCACGCTCCCTTGCCTCGGTCGGCGCCGGCACGTTCCTGTTCCTGTTCCTCGCCTCCGCCGTCCTGAACAGCGGCAGCAACCTCGGCGGCGGGACCACCGCGGCGGAGCGCGCCGCCGCCCGCGGGCAGCTGAACCTGCCTGCCGCGTCCGACAGCGCGCGCGCCGACGCGGCCAGGGCGACCGGGGCGACCGGGCCGGCCGTCGCGGCGCCCGCCGCGAGCCAGGGAACGCCGGGCGCGGTCGGCAACACGCCCCCCGGGCCCCGCGCGGTCCCGGCCGGGGAGCAGGTGGCCGCGGCGCGGCGCGAATTCGGACCTCCGGCCTGGCTCTTCGCTCTGCTCGCGATGGGGTCGGCCGGGCTCGCGCTGGGTCTCCATCGGAGGCTCCGCCGGTCCTGACCCGCGATACTCAGGCGGTGGGGGAGCGATTCCTGCTGGTCGATTCCAACAGCCTCATCTACCGGGGCTTCTTCGCCGTGCCCCCGCTCACGACCACCAAGGGCGAGCTGGTGAACGCGGTCTTCGGCTTCGCCTCGATCCTCCTCAAGGTCGTTCAGGAGGTGCCGCCGGTCCACATCGCGGCCTGCTTCGATCTCCCCATCCCGACCTTCCGGCACGAGCGCGATGCCACCTACAAGGCCACCCGCAAGCCGATGCCCGACGACCTTCGTCCGCAGTTCGAGCGCTGCAAGGAGTTCCTCACCAAGCTCGGGGTCCCGATGTTCTCCCTCCCCGGCTTCGAGGCCGACGACGTCATCGGTGCGCTCGCCAAGCAGGCCGAGGCGCTGGGTCTCGACACGCTCATCCTGTCCGGCGATCTCGACACGCTCCAGCTGGTCACGCCGCGGACGAAGCTCATGACCACCCGGCAGGGGTT
>DATLEG010000036.1:0-4709 GCA_035525465.1 Saccharimonadales bacterium (SeqCode) | reverse complement strand
AGACGAGGCGCTCTCGAACGGCGGCGTCATGCACGAGGGGATCGTGTCGGCGCGCCTCGGACTCCCCGGGGCGCCGGCGGCGGCCGAGGAGAGCGCGATCGCGCGCGATCTGGCCCTTGCGAAGCTCACCGGCGGGAGGCTGCACCTCGCGCACATCTCCACCGCGGGCGCGGTCGGGCTGGTGCGGCGGGCGAAGGCCGAGGGGCTCACGGTGACGGCCGAGGTCACCCCGCACCATCTGGCACTCACCGATGCCTGGGTCGCCGGGAGCCGGGCGTTCGCCTGGGAGGACGCCGGAACCGAGGCGGCGCCGTACGACACCGCGACGAAGGTGAACCCGCCGCTCCGCACCGCCGCGGATGTGAAGGCCTGCTGGGACGGCCTCATGGATGGGACGATCGACGTGATCGCCACCGATCACGCGCCGCACGCCGCGGTGCGCAAGGACGTCGAGTATCAGGACGCCGCGTTCGGGATCTCGGTCTTCGAGACCGCGGTGCCGCTGCTCCTTGCCGGGGTGACCGCCGGATGGGGGACCTGGGAGCGCGTCGTCGAAGCGCTCACCACCGGCCCGGCCGCGGTGCTCGGGATCCCGATCCCCGGGGACGATCTGGTGGTCATCGACCCCCGTGCGGTATGGACCCCCGACCCCCGCACGCTGCTCTCGCTCGGCAAGAACACGCCGCTCCTCGGCCGTTCGCTGACCGGCCGCGTCGTCACCGTCATCGTCGACGGCACGGTCCGGCACGAGCTCGCGGTGGCGGGTTGACCCGGCGCCGGGCCGCGGTCCTTGAGCGTGCGGCCCTGGTCCGGGAGCGCCAATTGCATCTTTATGCATCAGAACTGTATAGTTATGCACCGATGACAAGAGCGGCGGTCCTCGGCCTGGAAGACGGCTCGGTCTGGTGGGGCGAAGCCTTTGGCGACGCGTCCGCGGCGATCGGTGAGGTCGTGTTCAACACCGCGATGACCGGCTACCAGGAGGTCCTCTCCGACGCCTCGTACAACGGGCAGCTGGTGGTGATGACCTATCCGCTCATCGGCAACTACGGCGTGTTCGCGCGCGCGGCCGAATCGCGCCACCCCTGGGCCGAGGCGCTCATCGTGCGCGAGCTTTCGGCGACCTGTCGCGAGGGGACCGATGAGCTCGACGCGTACATGCGCGCCAACGGCGTCCCCGGCCTGGCCGGCGTGGACACGCGGGCGCTCGCACGGCGGCTGCGCTCATCCGGCACGCTCCGCGGCGCGATCATCCAGGTCGCACCGCACAACGCGCAGGGTCTCGAGATCGGGAACGAGGCGGTGGCGAAGGCGCGTACCGCGGCGCCGCTCGCGGCCCGGCCGCTCGTGGCCGAGGCGAGCGGGCTGCTCCGGCAGGTCGGCTCAGGACCGAAGATCGCGCTCATCGACACCGGGGTGAAAGAGAACCAGGTCCGCAGCCTGGTCCAGCGGGGCGCGACGGTGAAGGTCTTCCCGGTCGAGACCGGCGCGCGCGAGCTCCTGTCCTGGTCGCCCGACGGCATCGTCATCACCAACGGGCCGGGAGATCCGGCGGCGATCCCGCAGGTCGCGGCGAACGTGCGGATCCTCCTCGACATGGCGCTCTCGCGTGGCTCGTCTCGCGCCGTGCCGGTGCTCGGGATCTGCCTCGGTCATCAGCTGCTGGCGCGCGCGATCGGTGCCACGACCTCGCGGCTTCCGTTCGGGCATCACGGCAGCAACCACCCGGTCCAGGACACCCGCACCGGGCGGGTCGTCATCACCAGCCAGAACCACGAGTTCTGCGTCGACGAGGCCTCGATCCCGGCCGCGTCGAATTTCATCGTGAGCGCGCGCAACCTGAACGACGGCTCGGTCGAGGGACTCTCGCACACGACGCTCCCGATCCGGACCTATCAGTACCACCCCGAGGGGGCCCCGGGACCGCGCGACAACGAGCCGGTCTTCGACCGCTTCATGGATGACGTGCGGGATGCCGTGAGCCGGCGGGCATGACCGGACGGAGGTCGGTCCGGTGAAGGTCCTGCTCATCGGCTCCGGTCCGATCCTCATCGGCCAGGCCGCCGAGTTCGATTACGCCGGGACCCAGGCCTGCCGCTCGCTCCGCGAAGAGGGCGTCACGACCGTGCTGGTGAACTCGAACCCGGCGACGATCATGACCGACCCGGGGGTCGCGGACATCACCTACATCGAGCCGCTCACGGTCGAGGTGCTCGAGCGCATCATCGCCAAGGAGCGGCCCGACGGCCTGCTCGCGACGCTCGGGGGCCAGACCGGGCTCAACCTCGCGGTGGCCCTCGCCGATGCCGGGATCCTCGAGACCTATGGGGTGAAGCTCCTCGGCACGCCCCTGGAGGCGATCAAGACCGCCGAGGACCGCGAGGCGTTCAAGCAGCTCCTCATCGAGATCGGCGAGCCGGTCCCGGAATCCGTCACCGCCCTCACCGTTCACGATGCGGTGGCGTTCGCGAAGACGATCGGCTATCCGGTCGTCATCCGGCCGGCGTACACCCTGGGCGGGACCGGTGGCGGCTTCGCGCATGACGAGGCGGAGCTGCGCGTTCGCTGCGCGCGGGGCATCGCCGCGTCGCCCATCGGCCAGGTCCTGGTCGAGCGCTCCCTGGTCGGCTGGAAGGAGCTCGAGTGGGAGGTGATGCGTGACGGAGCGGACACCTGCATCACCGTGTGCAACATGGAGAACATCGATCCGATGGGCGTGCACACCGGCGACTCGATCGTCGTCGCGCCGTCGCAGACGCTTTCGGACAAGGAGTACCAGCAGCTGCGCTCCTCGGCCCTGAAGATCATCCGCGCGCTCGGGATCGAGGGCGGCTGCAACGTCCAGTTCGCGCTCCACCCCGATCGCAGCCCCTCGGCCGACCCCGATGCCAAGGTGCCGTACTACGTCATCGAGGTGAACCCCCGGGTCTCGCGGTCCTCCGCGCTCGCCTCGAAAGCGACGGGGTATCCGATCGCGCGGGTCGCGGCAAAGATCGCGATCGGCAAGCGTCTTTGGGAGATCCCGAACGCCGTGACGAAGAAGACGACCGCGGCGTTCGAGCCGACGCTCGACTACGTCGTGGTGAAGATCCCGCGCTGGCCGTTCGACAAGTTCGCCGCGGCCGACCGCCGCCTGGGCACGCAGATGAAGGCGACCGGCGAGGTCATGGCGATCGATCGCGGCTTCGAGGCCGCACTGCTCAAGGCCCTGCGGTCGCTCGAGGTGAAGGGCCAGGGGCTCCTCTGGGAGGCGCCGGCCTGGATGGATGTCGCCGACCCGGAGGAGTTCATCACCCGCTTCCTGTCGGGCGACGCGACCGACGATCGCATCTGGCGCCTGTTCGCCGCGCTCCGCCGCGGCGCGAGCGTCGACGCGGTCCACGCCGCCACCTACATCGACCGCTGGTTCCTCCGCCGGATGCAGAAGATCGTCCGCTTCGCCGAGGATGAGCTGCAGGGCGCCACCCCGACCCCGACGCTCATCCGCCGGGCGAAGCGGATGGGTTTCTCCGACGCGGATATCGGCTCACTCGCCGGGATCCTGCCGGCCGATGTGTTCCGGCTGCGGAGCCAGTGGGGGATCGTCCCGGTCTACAAGATGGTGGATACCTGCGCGGCGGAGTTCGAGGCGGTGACGCCGTATTTCTACTCGACCTACGAGCAGGAGAACGAGGCGCTCCCGATCGCCGGCCCGAAGACGATCATCCTTGGCTCCGGTCCGATCCGGATCGGCCAGGGGATCGAGTTCGATTGCTGCTGTGTTCAGAGCGCGACCGCGCTCCGCGAGCGCGGGACCAGCTCGATCATGGTGAACAGCAATCCCGAGACGGTGTCCACCGACTTCGACGCCTCGACCCGCCTCTACTTCGAGCCGCTCGATGAGGAATCGGTCGCGAGCATCATCGCGAACGAGGGCGGGGACGTCCCGATCCTCGTGCAGTTCGGCGGCCAGACCGCGCTCAACCTCGCCGACAGGCTCGATCGGATCGGTGGCCGGGTCGCCGGGACGAGCGCCGACGCGATCGGCCTGGCCGAGGACCGCCGGCGGTTCCACGAGTTCGCGACCGCGCTCGACATCCCCCAGCCGCCGGGGGGTACCGCCGAGTCGTTCCCCGAGGCCTGGGAGATCGCGGAGGAGGTCGGGTACCCGGTCCTGGTCCGTCCGTCCTACGTGCTCGGCGGCCGCGGGATGGAGATCGCCTACGGCCCGGACGATCTCGAGCGGTACTTCAGCACCGCGCTCGAGGCCGGTGTGGGCCGGGTGCTGGTGGATAAGTACCTGCGCGGGCGCGAGGTCGAGGTCGACGCCGTGAGTGACGGCACGGACACGCTCGTCGCCGGGATCATGGAGCACATCGAGCGTGCCGGGGTGCATTCCGGCGACTCCTTTGGGGTCTATCCCGCGCCCAACCTCGCGGCGCATGAGAAGGCGGAGATCGTCGCGCTCACCCGAAAGATCGCCGAGGCCCTTCCGGTCCGCGGCCTGCTGAACATCCAGTTCATAGTCCAAGCGGGCCGGGTCTGGGTCCTCGAGGTGAACCCGCGGGCGAGCCGCACCGTCCCGTTCCTCACCAAGGTGAGCGGTGTGCCGCTGGTGAAGCTCGCGGTCGCGATCGCCGCCGGCAGCACGCTCGCCGCCGAAGGCTACGCGCGTGCCGACGGCCTGTGGCCGGCGGGGGACCTCATCGCGGTGAAAGCGCCGGTGTTCT
>DATLEG010000028.1:0-3500 GCA_035525465.1 Saccharimonadales bacterium (SeqCode) | reverse complement strand
GGACGAGGTCGACCTCGATTCGGTCCGGGCGGACCTGATCGACGTGGTGCGGGAGACGGTCCAGCCCGCGCATGCCAGCCTGTGGCTCCGGGTGCCGAGGTGACAGGCGCGGGGCGGGCGTCTCAGATGCAAGTCGTAACGATTGTCGGACGGGCCGCGTATACAAAGGAGGCAGGATGTTGACGCTCACGAAGACCTTCCGGCGGGCCATCGGTCGTGGCGCCACCACGGCGCCTGCGCCGACGACGGCGGCGACGACCGCGCGCGGACGGGCGCTCGAGACGCCACCGATCGACATCGCCCCGAACGACCCGATCCTCGCGTACTTCCACGCCGGTTCGGGCGCGGTCGCGATCGATGAGCTCCAGCTCGACTCGCCCGCGGTCGCGGCGCTCCGCGCCGCCGGGGTGAAGCTCGTCGTGCCGCTCATCAGCCAGGGCGAGCTCATCGGCCTGCTCAACCTGGGGCACCGCCTCTCCGATCAGGACTACTCGACCGACGACCGCCGGCTCCTCGAGAAGCTCGCCGCGCAGGCGTCGCCTGCGGTCCGGGTGGCGCAGCTCGTGCGCGAGCAGGAAGCCGAGGTCCGGGCGCGTGAGCGGATCGAGCAGGAGCTTCGGGTGGCGCAGCTCATCCAGCAGCAGTTCCTCCCCAAGACCCTCCCCGACCTTCCCGGCTGGCAGATCGCCGCGTTCTACCGTGCCGCGGCCGAGGTGGGCGGCGACTTCTACGACTTCATCGCGCTCCCGGAGGGCAAGGTCGGCCTTGTCGTCGGTGATGTGACCGGGCACGGGGTGCCCGCGGCACTGGTCATGGCGACCACCCGGAGCGTGCTCCGCAGCGAGGCCCCACGCCTGATCGCGCCGAGCGCGGTGCTCGAGCGGGTGAACGACTTCCTCCACGACGACATCCCGGCGAACATGTTCGTCACCTGCCTCTACGCGGTCCTCGATCCCAGGAGCGGCGCGCTCACCTACGCGAATGCCGGCCACGACCTGCCGTTCGTCCGGCGGGGAGCGGTGGTCGAGGAGCTGCGGGCCACCGGAATGCCCCTGGGGGCGATGCCGGGGATGCGCTATCAGGAGAAGGAGTCGGTCCTCGGCCCGGGCGATGTCATCCTGCTGCACAGCGACGGCCTCGCGGAGGCCCATGACACCTCGCGCGCGATGTTCGGGTTTCCGCGGATGCGCGGACTCATGGGGACACTCGGCTCCGGCCACGAGCTTATCGACGGGCTCATGGACGCGCTCCACGCCTTCACCGGTCCGGCGTGGCAACAGGAGGACGACATCACGCTGGTCACGCTCGCGCGCTCCGCGGGAGCCCATGGCGAGCGGCTGATCGTCGAGTTCGAGGAGGCCAGCATCGTTGGGAACGAGCGTCGCGTCATGGAGCGCGTCGCGGCGGCGGCTCAGGATCTGGGCCTGGAGCCCAAGCGCTTCGAGCGCCTGAAGACCGCGGTCTCGGAAGCCGCGATGAACGCGATCGAGCATGGGAACCACGGGGACGCGAGCCTCCCGGTCCAGGTGCAGGTGAGCACAACGGAGCACGAGCTGATCGTCCGCATCGTCGACAACGGCGGGGGCAAGGAGATCCCCGAGCCGGAGACCCCCGACATCGAGGCGAAGCTCGCGGGCCTGCAGAAGCCTCGCGGATGGGGACTGTTCCTCATCAAGAACATGGTCGACGATCTGCGCACGCACACGACCGAGACGCATCACACCATCGAGCTGGTCATGCGGCTCGGTGAGAAGGGAGCGGAGGAATGACCACCGCTGAGAGCGCGGTCCGGTTCCGTGACGGAGCAGCCGTCGTGGATCTTCCAGCGCAGATCGATTCGACTGCGGAAGCAGCGTTGAACGATGCCTACGCCGCTGCCGCAGCCCACGGGTCGAAGACCGTTTTGCTGAACTTTGCCGGCGTCGAGTTCCTGTCGAGCACTGGGATCGCGCTCATCGTCGGGCTCCTGGCGCACGCGCGGAAGGACGGCCGGGCCATCCGGGCCTCCGGTCTGAGCGATCACTACAAGGAGATCTTCGAGATCACGCGTCTCGCGGACTTCATGGCGATCTTCGCGGATGAGAACAGCGCACTGAAGGGTGGGGCTTGAGATGACATCGGCAATGACCAACACCGCGGCGGACCGGATCGACGAGCGGACGATCGTGATCCGGGTGCGGGGCGATGTGACCGCGGCCTCCGAGCAGCCGCTCATGGCCGCCTACGCCCAGGCGGGCGAGAAGACGCGGGTCGTGGTGCTCGACTTCACCGGCCTGGAGTACATGAACAGTGGTGGCATCGGGCTGCTCGTGACGCTGTTGGTCCGGGCCAACCGCCAGAAGCAGAAGCTCATGGCCTGCGGCCTGAACGACCACTACAAGCAGATCTTCGAGCTCACACGGCTCGATGAGGCGATCGGGATCTTTGACACCGAGGACGCGGCCCTGCAGGCCGCCAAGGCGTAGCGGGCGCAACGGAGGACGGCGATGACACGGAATGACGCGAACTGGGCGAAGCCGGGCAAGCTCGATCCGAGCAACGTGGCCGGCGCGATCAACGCGAACGTCCGGGGCCGCAAGCTGAATGCCGCGAACGGGGGCTTTGGCCGGCTGTTCCAAAAGACGTTCTCGGTGCGCCTTGAGGGAGCCGCCGTCACGCCGCAGGAGGTCATTCAGACCTGGAAGACGCGCTTTGGCGAGTTCTGGCCAAAGGGCCAGAAGATGTTCCTCCCGGCGACGGGCATCGCCCCGGGCGAAGTGGGGCTCATCAACTCGAGCATGCCCGGCACACCGACCATGGCGACCGGGGTCCTCGTCATCTACGCCGACGACGAGTCCTTCAGTTTCATGTCCCCCGAGGGCCACCCGTTCGCCGGCCCGCTCACCTTCAGCGCCTTCACCGATGAGCACGGCACCACCGTGGCCCAGGCGCACGAGCTCACCCGCGCGAGCGACCCGTTCTGGGAGCTGGCGATGATGACACCGTTCGGCGAACGGATGCAGAACGACATCTGGCGCTCGACCCTCCGCAACCTGGCGCAGCATTTCGGGGTGGACGCCGTCGTGGAGTCCAAGATCGTCTGCGTCGACCGCGGCCGGCAATGGAAGAACGCGAAGAACATCTGGCAGAACGCCGCGATCCGCTCCGGGTTGACCGCCCCCCTCAGGCTCGTCAAGCGCGGCTGATCGACCGGCCGATCAAGCCAAGGGCCGCCCTTGCGGGCGGCCCTTCAGCGATCGCGGCGCGATCTGATTACGGCGTGATCTTGCTCACGTAGGCGTCGCTGTTGCCGAACTGGCCGGGGCAGCTGGTCCCCGGTGACGGCTTGGCGATCGGGGTGCCGGCGTCGATGCTGTGCTGGAACGCGTCGATCGCGCCGCAGCCGACGCCGTTGCGGGTGTCGGTGTAGATGAACAGCACCGTGCTGTCGGTCGAGGCGACGGTGTTGTAGTCACCCCAGAACTGGCGCTGCAGGTTGTTCTGCGATGACGCCGCGGGAT
>DATLEG010000019.1:0-3227 GCA_035525465.1 Saccharimonadales bacterium (SeqCode) | reverse complement strand
ATCCGCACCGTTGACGCCAGCACCGGGGGCATCGGGGGGTCGCCCTTCGCCAAAAGCGCCGCCGGGAACCTCCCGACCGAGGATCTGGTCTGGATGCTGGACGGGATGGGAATTCCCACCGGGGTCGACCTCCAGGCCCTCGCCCGGACCAGCGCCTGGCTCGCGGAGGCCCTTGGGCACGCTCCTCCCGGCCGCGTGGCACGCGCCTTGACCATGACTGGAACGTGACACCACGGTGATGGAGCTCGTCGACCTTTTCCGCCATGGGATCCGATTCGGCCTGAGTCTGATCGCCGGTCACCAGTTCGTGGCCCTGTTCGGCCTGGTCGCGCTCGAGGAGGCCGGGATACCCCTTCCCGCGCCGAGCGACATCGTGATCATGATCTACGGGTCGAACCGTCGGGAGAGCCTCAGCGGGCTGGTTTCGGTCGTCCTCATCTGCGCGGCCGCATCGACCGTCGGGACCCTGATCCCCTACGTGATCACCCGAAAGTGGGGCCAGACCGCGGCCCACCGGGTCGCGCGCTGGATCGACGTCGAGCAGGACCAGGTGGACAAATGGACCACCCGGATCTCCGAGCGCGGCTTTTCCGCGATCTTCATCGGCCGACTCATTCCGGGGCTTCGGGTGGCGATGTCCGTCGTTGGCGGAACGGCGCGGGTCCCGGTCCATGAATTCGCCGCGGCAGTCTTCCTCGCCGGGGTCGTGTACTGGTCCTTCTGGACGGGCATCGGCGCGATCTTCGGACCGACGGTGCGCCGGCTCATACCGGAGCGCTACATCCAGTTCGTCGTGATCGGCATCCCGGTCGTGTTCGTCGGCTACCTCATCTTCCGCTACGTGCGCGGGCGGCGGCGCCACGCGCGCAAGCAGGCTGCGGCTTGACCGACTTCGCGCCCTTCGATCGGCTCGTCGCCGAGCGCACACCGACCTGGATCGACGAGCTCCGCGAGTACTGCCGGATCCCTTGCGAGACCGCACAGCTTCCCGAGCTCCGGCGCGGCGCCGAGTGGACCGCGCAGCGTCTTCGTCGCGCGGGCTGCACCGTCGAGCTCATCGAGCGCCCCGGGGTCGCGCCACTGGTCGTCGGCGAGGTCGGGAGTGGCGATCGGACGCTCATCTGTGTCCAGCACTACGACGTGCAACCGGCGGCCCCGCTCGACCTGTGGACCACCCCGCCGTACGAGCCGACGATCCGCGACGGCAAGCTCTACGCCAGGGGCGTCTCCGACAACAAGGGACAGTTCCTCGTGCGGGTGCAGGCGATCGAGGCCTATCGCGAGGCGATCGGCGAGCTTCCCTGCCGGGTGCGCTTCCTGGTGGAGGGCGAGGAAGAATCGAGCAGCCGGCATTTCGAGCAGATGCTCCGCGAGCGGCCTGATCTGACGACAGGTCACGGCGCGCTGCAGGAAGGCGGCGGTCTCGACGCGCAAGATCGGCCGACCCTGATCTGTGGCGTCCGCGGGATCCTGTACGTCGAGCTGGCGGTGCGCACCCTCGGGTACGACGCGCACTCAGGCGGCGCGTCGCTCTACGAGAACGCGGCCTGGCGGCTGGTGAGCGCTCTCGCCACGCTCCGCCGGCCCGACGGCACGGTGACGATCGACGGTTTCACCGATGATCTGCGGCCGCCCAGCGAAACGCAGCTCGCGCACCTGCGCACCCTCCCGTTCGAGGAGCAGAAGCTCAAGGACATCTACGGCGCGGCGGCGTTCGTCGGCGGCCGCACCGGCGCCGAAGCCCAGGTCGCGCAGCTCTTCGCTCCGACCTGCAACATCGCCGGCATCTGGTCGGGATGGACCGGCGACGACGCGAAGACGATCACCCCCGCCGAGGCCCGGGTGAAGATCGACATGCGGCTGGTGCCCGATCAGGATCCGGTACGGATCGAGGACGCGCTGCGCGCGCACCTGGACCGCCGGGGCTTCTCCGACATCACGATCAAGAACTGGGGCGGCACGCATCCGTACTGGGCGCCGGTGGACGATCCCCTGGTCGACGCCGCGGCCCGGGCGACCGAGGCGGTGTACGGCACGTCGCCCCTCCGCCTGTTCTCGAGCGCAGGGACCGCGCCGATGCATCAGGTCTGCGCACCGGGACGGCTCCCGATGATCGCGATCGGGTACGGCCATCCGGATTCCCGCACGCACGCCCCGGATGAGAACGCCCGGCTCGACCTGCTGCCCAAGGCGGCGATGGTCCTCGGCCGATTCCTCGAGGAGTTCGCGACGGCCGGGCAGTGAGCGACATCGTCGTCGTCGGCCTGGGGGCGGACGGGAGCGCCGCGGCAATGCATCTCGCCCGCCGCGGCGAGCGGGTCCTCGGGCTGGAGGCCTTTCCTCGCGGGCACACGCTGGGCTCCTCGGGGGGCCGGACCCGTGTCATCCGCCTCGCCTACTACGAGCATCCGGACTATGTCCCACTCCTCCGCCGGGCCTGGGAGCTCTGGCGCGAGCTCGAAGTCGCGACCGGCGAGGAGTTGCTGCGGCAGACCGGAGGCCTGTACGCCGGCCCGCGCGACGGGCCGCTCATCGCCGGCTCGATCCGCAGCGCCTCGGAGCATCACCTCGAGCACGAGGTCCTGGGTCCGTCGGAGCTGCGAGGGCGGATGCCGCTTTTCCGGTTCGACCCGGAGTGGTGGGGCGTGTTCGAGACGTCCGCCGGTTTCCTCTTTCCCGAGCGCGCGATCGCGGCACATCAGCGCGAAGCCGAGCGGCACGGCGCGACCCTGCGGTTCGATTCGCCGGTGACCAGGGTCCGGCGGGAGGCCGGCGGGATCGCGATCGACCTTGCGGGCGAGACCGTGCGGGCCGACCGGGTCGTCATCACCGCGGGGGCCTGGAACGGCCGGCTTCTGCCGACGCTCGCCCCGCTCCTCCAGGTCCGCCGGGTCCCGCTCTTCTGGTTCGAGCCCCCGGCCGCCGAGTGCCTGGCCCTGTCCAAACTGCCGGTCTACATCGTCGACAGCGGCACCGCGCACGGCTGCTACGGGTTCCCCTATCTCGCCGACCAGGGCCTCAAGGTCGCGACCCACGGTGCGGGGACCCCGTGCGACCCGGACACCGTGGACCGCGAGGCGACCGCGGCGGATGCCGCGCCGGTCGAACGGTTCCTCGCCGAGCGCCTCCCGGCCGGCCAAGGTGCGCTACGGTCAACGAAGGTGTGTATGTACACGGTGACCCCGGACGAGCATTTCGTCATCGACACCGATGACCGGGTGATCTAC
>DATLEG010000018.1:0-14251 GCA_035525465.1 Saccharimonadales bacterium (SeqCode) | reverse complement strand
CGTCGCGCCGATCAGGAAGAGGCCGAGCGTCCGCTTTCGTCCGAGACGCTCGACGAGCCAGGCCGCGGCAACCACGCCCGGAAGCTGCGCCAGGGTGGAGAGGAAGAACCACCGCATCGCCTCCTCGGCCGGAAGGCCGCGATCCGCCAGGAGCGTCGGGAGCAGCACGAACAGGCCGTACGAGGTGAACAGCACCCCGGACCAGAGGAGCCAGAGCAGCGCCGTCCGCCGCGCGTAGCGGCCGGAGAACAGGGTCGGGATCCCCAGCGGGCCCGAGCGGGCGGGAGCGACCGGCTTCGCCACGGTGATGAGCGCTCCCCCGCCCTCGCGCTCGACCCGCCGGACGATCGCGTCGGCCTCCGCCACCCGCCCCTGCTCGGCCAGGTGCCGGGGCGATTCGGGCAGGGCCCGACGGAGATAGGCGGCGTAGAGCGCCGGCAAGGCGCCGACCGCCAGCACCCCCCGCCAGCCGATGACCGGGAGCAGCGTGACCGCGAGCAGGCCCGCGGCGAGCGCGCCGGCGACCCAGAACAGGCCGAGGAGCAGACCAAAGCGGCCGCGGGAGTCGCGTGGGGCGAATTCCGCGAGGAGGGTCGGGATCACCGGCAGCTCGCCGCCCAGACCGAGGCCGGCCACCATCCGCGCGCCGAGGAGCAGCTCGAACGACGGCGCCACGGCGGAGAGGAGGCTGCCGACGCCGAAGAGCGCGAGCGTCGCGCCGATGAGACGGCCTCGGCCATAGCGGTCGGCCAGGCGGCCGCAGATCGCCGCGCCAACGGCCATGCCGGCGAAGCCGGCGCTCGCGACGAGGGCGGTCCGCGTCACATCCAGCCCGAGCTCGTCGCGGATGGGCACGAGGAGGAATCCGATGAGCAGGACGTCCAGCGCATCGAAGAGCCAGCCGAGACCGGTCAGCAGGAGGAGCCGGCGGTGGAAGGAGTTGAGCGGACCGCGGTCGAGGCGCGCGAGGAAGGTCTCCGCGCTCACACGCAGCCTTCGGCGACCAGCAGCTCGGCGTTCAGCACGGACGCGCCGGCGGCGCCGCGCAGGGTGTTGTGGCCGACGAGCACGAACTTGATCCCGTGCACGGCGTCGGCCCGGATCCGCCCGACGGTCGTCGCCATGCCCCGCTCATTGTCGCGATCGAGCAGCGGCTGCGGGCGGTCCGGCAGGTCGGTGACGACGATCGGCCGCGCGGGCGCGCTGGGCAGTCCGAGCTCCTGCGGCCGCCCGCGGAAGGCACGGAGGCTCGCTGCGACCGCGGCGACCTCCGGCGCGCCGCCCAGACGCAGGCTCACCGTCTCGGTGTGACCGTCGCGGACGAGGACCCGGTTGCAGTGGATCGACATCGGGAACCGTGCGGGGACGAAGCCGGTGGCCGGCTCCCAGGTGCCCAGGAACCGCTGGGTCTCCTCGACGACCTTCTCCTCTTCGCCGCCGATGAACGGGATGACGTTGTCGAGCGCGTCGAGGGACGGCACCCCGGGATAGCCGGCACCGGAGACGGACTGCATCGTCGTCACGACGAGCTGCTCGATGCCGAAGTCGTGATGCAGCGGGGCGAGTGCCAGGGTGAGGTGGATCGCCGTGCAGTTCCCGTTCGTCACGATCGAGCCGGTCCAGCCTCGGGCCTCCCGCTGCCGCAGCAGGGCCTTCGCGTGCGCGAAATTCACCTCGGCCAGAAGGTTCGGCACGTCGGCATCCATCCGGTGCACGCTCGCGTTGCTGAAGACATGGTGGCCGGCCGCGGCCAGGCGTGCCTCGTGCTCCGTCGCCGCATCGGTCGGAAGAGCGCTGAAACAAAGGTCCGCAGCGAGCTCCGGCCTTGTCGGCTCGAGGACCACGTCCGCCACCGACTCCGGCATCGGCTCGGGGAGGTGCCAGTGCACCGCGTCGGCGTAGCGCTTCCCGGCGCTCCGGTCCGAGGTCGTGAGGGCGACCAGATCGAACCAGGGATGGCCGGCGAGCAGGGTGATGAACCGTTGCCCGACCGTCCCGGTCGCGCCAAGGACGGCGACGGTGCGCTTGGTGGTCACCAGGGTAGTGTGACGCATGGCCGCTGGCGGTGACCCTCGCTAGCTCGCGTGGAACTCCTGATGGATCGCCCGCACCGCGGTCTCCCGATCGCGCTCGTGCACGACGAGCGAGATGTTCAGCTCGCTCGAGCCCTGCGCGATCGCCACGACATTCACATCCGCTCGGGCGATCGCCGAGAACAGTCGGGCCGCGACGCCCTTCGTGCCGCGCATCCCCTCCCCCACCGCGGAGACGATCGCCACCGGCGCTTCCACCCGCACCTCCTCGACATCGTGGCGCGCCAGCTCCGGGGAGAACATCTTCCGCAGCGCTCCCTCGAGGCGCTTCACCGAGCCGTTCGGTACGACGAGGCAGATCGAGTTCTCGCTCGAGGCCTGGCTGATCATGAGGACCGAGATCCCTTCGGCCGCGGTGGTGTCGAAGACCCGGGCGGCGAAGCCGGGGATCCCGCTCATGCCGGCACCCTGCACCGTCACCAGGCCGAGGCCGCCCAGCGATGTCGTCGCCTTCACCACCGTGTCGCGCGGGGTCCGCGCGGCGATCGTGGTCCCCGGGTCGTCCGGCGCGAAGGTGTTGAGGATCCGCACCGGGATCCCCGCCTCGACGGCGGGAAGGACGGTCCGCGGGTGAATGACCTTCGCCCCGAAGTACGACAGCTCTGCCGCTTCGGCATAGCTCAGCTCGGCAAGTGGCCTCGCGTCGGGCACGATCCGCGGGTCCGCGCTCATGACCCCGCTCACGTCGGTGAAGATCCGGCATTCGCGCGCCCCGAGGGCCGCGGCGAGGATCGCTGCCGAATAATCCGAGCCGCCCCGCCCGAGCGTGGTCGTGACGCCATCGGCGGTCGAGGCGACGAACCCGGTGACCACCGGCACGGTGCCGAAGCGCATCCGGGGGAGCAGCTGGGCTGCCACGCGCTCGCGGGTGAGCTCCATCAACGGAGTGGCGTGACCGAACGTGTCGTCGGTGATGAGCAGGCCCTCCGCCGAGAGCGCCTCCGCCGGGGTCCCCCGCGAATTCAGCAGCGCCGCGACGATCGGCGCGGACACGCGCTCGCCGTAGGAGAGCACAGCGTCCATCGACCGCGGACTGCATTCGCGCAGCAGCGCGACGCTCCGCAGGAGCGCGGTCGTTCGTTCAGTGAGCTCGCCGATCTCCGTGAGCGCGTCGGCACCGGTGATCCCGACGAGATCGGCGGCGAGATTCTTGTGCTGCTCGGCGAGGCGCCCGATGATCCCCGCCGCACCCGCGGCATCGCCCGAGGTCGCCAGCCGCGCGGCCTGGACCAACGCGTCGGTCGTGCCGGCCGTCGCCGAGACGACGACGATCCGCTCCCCGGTCTCCGCTCCGACGATCTTCGCCAGGGATTCGATCGCCGAGGGTGACCCGACCGAGGTCCCGCCGAATTTGAAGACCAGTGGACCGTTCCCCCGACCGCTCTGGGGCCGGTCGGCTGCCCCGCTCATCGCAGCGTGCGGGCGATCGCGATCACATCGGCCAGTATCGCCGAGGCGGTCGCGTCCCCGCCGGCGCCGGGACCGCTCCAGGTCAGGGTGGCGGCGAGGTCCGATTCGAGGCGGATGACGTTCGTCGGACCGGTGGCCCGGCCTTCCGGCGAGTCGGCGGCGACCTCCTCCGGGCCGACCCGGCATTTGGTGGCCCGGTCACCGAAGTCCGCGACCGCCAGATACCGCAGGCGCATGCCCCGGGCGGCCGCCGCGATCGCCTCGCTCGCGCCGACCGTGCGCAGCGACGTGCGGCGGACCTGATCGGGCGGGAAGTGCCGGCCCTCGAGCAGGCTCACCAGGATCGACAGCTTGTAGGAGGCGTCCTGTCCGTCGACGTCGTTCGTCGGGTCCGCCTCGGCATAGCCCTTTGCCTGCGCCTCGGCGAGGGCCTCCTCGAAGCTGGCGCCGTCATCAAGGCGCGAGCAGATGTAGGTCGTCGTGCCGTTCAGCAGTCCCCGCAGCACCCGTGGCCGGACCGCGCCAAGATCGCGGATCCCGCGGATGATCGGCACCGCGCCGCCGACCGCGGCCTCGAAGCGCAGCTCCCGCTTCGCCACCCGGGCGGTCGCGTGGAGCTCGTTCCACTCCCTGGCCACCGCCTCCTTGTTGGCGGTCACGACGTGCTTCCCACGCTCGAACGCGGCGTTCAGGAGGTCGACCGCCGGCTGATGGCCGCCGATCACCTCGATGACGATCGCGATCTCCGGGTCATCGAGGACCCCGAACGGGTCGGTGACCACGGGGACGTCACCGGCGTCGCGGGTCTTCCTCGGGTCGCGCGCCGCCGCGGCGACCAGGCGGACCGGCCGCCCGGCGGAGGCGTCGATACGCCGCCCGCGGTCGGCGAACGCCCGGCCCACCGCGCTCCCGACGGTCCCGAGGCCGAGCAGGCCGACACCGATCGTCTTCGTCGTCATCCGAGGGCCTCTTCGAGGAGGTCCAGGGCGACGCCGACGCTTGCCAGGCGGTTCCCCGACCGGTCGTGCCGCCAGCTCAGCTTCCTGACCCGTTGGTGGGCCACGGAATCGACGGCGACATATACGAGGCCCACCGGCTTTCCCGGGGTCGCGCCTCCCGGACCGGCGATCCCGGTCACCCCAAGTCCGATCGCCGCCCCCAGGCGCGCGCGGATCCCGCGGGCCAGGGCCGCGGCGACGACCGACGACACCGCCCCGTGTCCGTGGATGAGCTGCGGCGGCACGTCGGCAAGGATCGCCTTCGCCTCGTTCGAGTAGACGACCGCGCCGCCGGCGTACACCTCGCTCGCCCCGGTGCGCTCGGAGAGGACCGCCCCGAGCAGGCCGCCGGTGCACGACTCGGCCGAGGCGACCATCAGCTTCGCCCGCCGCAGGCGCGCGATGATCGCGTCCATCCGCGAGGCGAGCTCGGCGTACGTCGGCGCAGCGGTGCTAGCGGGCACGGCCCTGGGCCTTCTGGGCCTTGCGGGCCGCCCGGGCCGCGCGCTCGGCCCGCCAGGGCTCGGGCACGCCGCGTCCGGCGATCGCGAAGGAGGCCTTCCAGAGGTAGTCGACCCCCGACAGCACGGTGAGCGCCACCGCGGCGGCGAGGAGGCTGTAGACGATGTCGGCCAAGAGGGCGGATGGTGCCGCGAGCAGCAGCAGCAGGCCGGCCGTCGCGGCCGATTGGACGATGGTCTTGGCCTTCCCGTAGGGGCTCGCGCCCACGCTGTAGCCACGCGCCGCGGCGATCGCGCGGAGATTGGTCACCGCGAGCTCACGGGCGACGATGAGGACGACGATCCAGGCGGGCACGAGGCCCTTGGCCTGGAGGCCGATGAGCGTGCCGACGATCAGGATCTTGTCCGCGAGCGGGTCGAGGAATGTCCCCAGGCGGGTCACCTGCCCAAGATGGCGCGCGAGCCGGCCATCGATCGCGTCGGTGAGGGCCGCGACGACGAAGATCGCGAGGGCCGGCGCCGCTCCGGCGGTGCCGGGGCCGGCCAGCAGCAGCACGATCGGCGCCGCCGCGAGCATCCGGAGATAGACGAGCACCAGCGGCGCGTTCAGGATCACGGGGACGCGAACTGCCGCTCGGCGACCTGGCCGGTCTCCCCCATCTTCCCCAGGTCCTGGCCGTTGAAGCTGAGGAACGTGACCCCGCCGTTGCCACTGCGCACGACCACCGACCTCCCGCTGAAGGTGAGGGTCTGACCGGGGGCGAAGACCTTGTTCGTGCTGGGCGCCTGGGCGCCGTCCACCGTCGCGAGGATCCAGGCCTCGCCGCCGGTGATCCGCACGGTGACGAATGCCGCGGTGTATGACACGACGACGGTGCGGGTCTCCTGGACCTCGCCGCCGGTCGCGGTCTTGGCCACCACCCGCACGGTCTGCGAGCCCTGCGCGAAGTTCACGGTCACCGCGAACTTCCCGTCGGGGCCCACCGTGACCGCGGCGCCGTTCACCAGGAGGCTGCCCACCGACTTGTCCACCCGCCCCGACACCGTCACCGGGGCGTTCGTGTAGGTCCCGCCGTTGGCCGGCTGCTCGACGATGAGCTGGGGGGCCAGCGCGTCATTCACCGCGACCGCGTTGTACTGGACCGTGCGGGAAGCCTGATTCAGCTTTCCGGCAGGATCGAGCACCTGGACCTCGATGTGGTTCGGGCCCGGCTTGAGCGACACCGTGACGCTGAAGGACCCGTCTGCCGCGGGCCGGATGTCGTTGATCGTCTCCTGCGCCGGTGAGACCCGGACCGTGACGCGGCCGTCGGCGACGGTGCGTCCCTTGAGCAGGTACTCCGCCGATTGCGCGACCGTGTCGGAGGCCGGGTCGCTGATCTCGATCCGCGGGGGGACGGCGAAATTCGAGAATTGATAGAAGACATAGGCGGCGAAGAGACCCACGCCGGCGAGGAGGGCGATCGGCACGAGCACCGCCGGGGTGAAGATGAAGCTGCGCTTGACCAGCGGGCGGAGCGGGTCAAAGGTGCGCTGCGGCTCCGGGGCGACGCGCTCACCCTGGAAGAGCGCGATCTGTTCTCCGGCGTCGAGGTTCAGGTACTCGGCGTAGTTCCGGAGGAAGCCCTTCGTATAGACCGCGCCCGGGAGGGACTGATAATCGCCGTTCTCCAGCGCGACGAGGAACTTCTCGCGGATCCGGGTGTCCTCGGCGGCCTGCTCGAGCGTGAGGCCCATGCGCTCGCGCTGTTGCCGAAGCTGCTCGCCGAGGCGCGCCATCAGCTGTCCAGGTCGCCCAGGCGGTCCCGATCGTCCGGACCGCGCCGGCCGCCCTGGCCGGCCTGCCCGGTCTGGACGCCGTAGACGTCGCGCATCTTGCCCGGCCCCATCGCCGGGCCGATGACCCCGTGCTGCTCCATGACGTCGATGAGCCGCCCGGCACGGGCGAATCCCACGGTCATCTTCCGCTGGAGCATCGAGACCGACGCCTGACCGGCGCGGCGGACGATCTCGACCGCCTCGTCATAGCGGTCGTCATCGATCTCGTCCCCGCTGCTCCCGTCACGGCGCACGAGCTTGTCTTCGCCCTCCAGCACCTCGCTATGCCGGTCGTAGCCGTTGCCGGACTGATCGACCCAGTGCCGGGTGATGCTCGCGATCTCCGTATCGGAGATGAACACGCCTTGGGCGCGGATCGGCTTCGCGAGGTCCGGCCGGAGGACGAGCATGTCCCCGCGGCCCAGGAGCTTCTCGGCGCCGACCATGTCCAGGATCGTGCGTGAATCGACCGCCGAGGCCGTGGCGAACGCGATCCGGGCCGGGATGTTCGCCTTGATCAGTCCGGTGATCACGTCGACCGATGGCCGCTGGGTGCCGAGGACAAGATGGATCCCGGTCGCACGGGCGAGCTGCGCCACCCGGGTGATCTGCTTCTCGACCTGGATCGGCGCCTGCAGCATGAGATCGGCGAGCTCGTCGATGACGAACACGATGTAGGGGATCCGGTCCGGTCCCACCCGCATCTCGTTGTAGCCGGCGATGTTCCGCGCGCTGGCCCGGGCGAAGAGCCGGTACCGCCGGTCCATCTCCCCGGTCACCCAGTACAACGCGTTGAGGATCTTCTCGCCGTCGGTCATGACCGGGGCGATGAGGTGCGGGATCGCCGCGAATCCGGCGAAGTCGACGCGCTTGAGGTCGCCGATGAGCAGTCGTACCTCGTCCGGGGTCGCCTTGAGGAGCAGGCTGCAGAGGATCGAGCTGATCGAGACGCTCTTCCCCGAACCGGTCTGGCCGGCCACGAGGAGATGCGGCATCGCCGCGAGGTCGAGGACGATCGGTGAGCCGGACACGTCACGGCCGAGGGCGACGAGCAGCTTGGAGCGGGAGTCGCGGAACAGCGGCGTCTCGACGACGTCGCGCAGCGACACCACGCCGACGGCAAGGTTCGGGACCTCGATACCGACGACGCTCTTGCCCGGGACCGGCGCCTCGATGCGGAGGGTCCGCGCGGCGAGGGCCAGGGCGAGGTCGTCGTTCAGCGCCTCGATCCGGGAGAGCTTCACGCCCGGAGCGGGCTTGATCTCATAGCGGGTGACCACCGGACCGACCGTCGCTTCGACGACCTTGGCCGAGATGTTGAAGTGCGCGAGGGTCTCTTCGATGATCCGCGCGCTCCGCTCGATCTCGCCCTTTCCGCCGTGCTGCGCGTCGTCCCCTGCCTCCAGCAGCTCGATCGATGGGATCGTCCAGGTGCGGTCGGCGAGGGCGTGGAGGACCCCTTCGGCCGCGATCATCGCCGACGGCAGGCCTTCGAGTCCCGCTGGGACGACCGGGGCGACCGGAGCTGTCACCAGTGGCAGGGTCTCCTGCCGTGCCGCCGGCTTTGGCGGCCGGCGACCGGGACGATCCTCGGGGAGGTTGATCCGGACCGCGATCGGGTCGGCGTCGGGTGCCTCGTCTGCCGCGATCGGGTCCGCCGGCCGGCCCGGCGCGGGCGGGGCGGCGGCCGCATCGAATCGCGGCCCGGTCCCCCCGGGAAGGGCCGCCCCCGGCCGGAGCGCGAACTGCGGCCGGCGCTCGAGCGCCGGCCGGGCGAGCTCGGCGACCGTTCGGTTCGCCGCCACGACCACCCCGATCCCGAGCACGGTGAACAGGACGATGAGCCCGCCGACCGGTCCGAGCGCGCCGGTCGCGGCGCCGCCGATGCCGCGGCCGATCACGCCGCCGCTCGCCGTCCAGACGTGCACCAGGCCGAGGAGGGCGGCGATCACCAGGAGCGCACCGGTCCCGGGCAGGACCAGGCGCTGCAGGATCGCGCGCTCCCAGACGACCGCGGCCGCGATGAAGAGCAGCAGCGGCACCAGGAACGCGCCCCAGCCGAGGACCCAGAACAGCGACTCCTGCCACCAATGGAGGAGCGCCCCCTGACCGGAGATGAGCGCGATGATCGACAGGACCCCGAGGAGGGCGAGGGCGATCGCCCCGATCTCGGCCCTGATGCGGCTTTGCATCGCCGCCGGACTCCCTCGGCGAGCCGGCCGCGCGGTGGTCTTGCGCGCCACTAGTGCCGCGTCCCTGAACGCATGCCCTAGACCTGCATGATGACGGGGAGGACCATCGGCCGGCGCTTGGTCTTGTTGTAGAGGAACGATGCGAGGCTCTCGTGGATCGCCGTTTTCAACGCGGAGGTCTCGGCCAAATGCGGTCCGTTCTGCGCCGCGGCAAGGCCGTCGAGCACCTTCTGCTTGGCCTCTTCGAGGATGCCCGTCGCGTCCTGCTCGGGCACGAAGCCCTTGGTAATGATGTCCGGCCCGGCAACGACGGCGCCGGTCTGATGCTCGATGGTGACGACGACCACCAGGACGCCGTCGCTCCCGATCGACCAGCGGTCGCGCATGACCGACTGGCTCACGTCCCCCACGCCGAGGCCGTCGACGTAGATCTGTCCGGAGTGGACCCGCTCGGCGACCCGGACGCCTTTGGGGCTGAACTCGAGGACGTCGCCGTTGGTGAGGATGAACGCGTTCTCCTGCGGGACGCCGACGTCGACCGCCATCTTCGCGTGGCGAACGAGCATCCGGTATTCGCCGTGGATCGGCACGAAGTGTTCCGGACGCAGGATGTTGAGCAGGAGCTTGAGCTCCTCCTGGCTCGCGTGACCGGAGACATGGGGCCGATTCGAAACGTCGTACACGACGTCCGCCCCGAGCTTGAACAGGTTGTCGATGGTGCGGCTCACCAGCTCCTCGTTGCCCGGGATCGGATTCGAGGACATCACCACGGTATCGCCCTCCTTCACCGCGACATGGCGGTGGTCGCCGAGGGCCATCCGGGAGAGGGCGCTGGTCGGCTCGCCCTGGCTTCCGGTGGTGATGATGCAGATCTCGTGGTCCGGGTGCTTTCCGATATCGGCGGGGTTGACGATGGAGTCCTCCGGAAAGTCCAGGTAGCCAAGCTCCTTTGCCGTCCGGGTGTAGTTCTCCATCGAGCGTCCGATGATCGCCGTCTTCCGGCCCCAGGCCGCACCGATCTCGACGATCTGCTTGATCCGTGAGATGTTCGAGGCGAAGGTCGTCGTGATCACGCGGCCGGAGGCCCGCGCGAAGATCGCGTCGAGGAGCTCGCCGACATGGCGCTCTGAGGGCGTGTAGCCTGGGACCTCCGCGCGGGTCGAGTCGGACAGCAGAAGGAGGACCCCGTTCGCCGCGATCTCGGCCAGGCGCGCGAAGTCCGTCTGCCGGCCGTCGACCGGGGTGTGATCGAACTTCCAGTCCCCCGAGTGCACGATCGTGCCCCGCACGGTCTCGATGGTCATGCCGACCGCGTCCGGGATCGAATGGCAGACGTTGTAGGAGTCGCAGGCGAACGACCCGACCTGGAAGGGCGTCCCTGGGGTGATCTCGCGGTAGGTGGTGCGCTCGGCGAGCTTGTGCTCCTTCAGCTTGGTACGAATGAGCCCGAGGGTGAGCTTGGTGCCGTACAGCGGCACATCGCCCAGGTCACGAAGCACGTACGGGAGCGCGCCGATGTGATCCTCGTGCGCATGGGTGATGAGGATGCCGCGGATCTTCTGCTTGCGCTGATTGAGATAGGTGATGTCCGGGATCACCAGATCGATGCCGAGCATCTCCTCGTCCGGGAACATGAGTCCCGAATCGACGATGAGGATGTCGTCACCCTGCTCGATCGCCATCATGTTCTTCCCGATCTCGCCCACGCCGCCCAGCGGGATCACCCGCACCACCCCTGGGGGAACGGGCGCGACCGGCGCGCTCGCCGATCTCGACTGGCCGCGCCCCTGATCGGACTGCCCGGTCTCCGGCCGGCCCCCTCCTCTTCCGCCGCGGGAGCGGCCCGCGTCCGGCTTAGCCAAGGAGCGTCATCTGCTCCACCGGGGTCGGACGGGCCGCGGGCGCCTCGGCCGGGGGGCTGGGCGGCGAGACCGTCGCCAGGAAGGCGGCGAGGGCGGTGAAGTCGGCGACGAGGTCGGCCCGGAGCGACGGCTGATGGAGCGCCGCGGCGGGGTGGAAGACCGGGAAGATCATGAGTCCGTCCTTTCGGCGTGGCTTTCCGTGCACGCGCGTGATGGATTCGCCGGGAAAGAACTTGTACATCGCATGCCGGCCCAGGGTGACGATCACCTTCGGCCGGAGGGCCGCGAGATGGCGCTCGAACCAGATGTGGCAGGCCGCCACCTCGTCCGGGAGCGGATCCCGGTTCTCGGGAGGCCGGTGGCGCACGACGTTCGTGATGAAGACCTTCGTCCGGTCGAGCCCGATCCCGGCCAGCAGCTGGTCGAGAAGCTGTCCCGCCGCCCCGACGAAGGGCCGGCCGCGCAGGTCCTCGTTGTAGCCCGGTGCCTCGCCCAGGAACAGGATCCCCGACTCAGCGCTCCCCTCACCCGGGACGGCCTGCTTCGCGCTCCGGTGGAGCGGGCAGGCGGTGCAGGCGCGGATCTCGGCGGCGAGGTCCTCGAGCGGGTCGGTCATGCGTTGATTATCAGGGCGCCGGAGCTTTGCGGGCGAGATAGAGCACATCGGAGTAGGGCCGCCGGGGCATCTCCACGACGTCCACCAGGAAACCCGCGCGCCCGAACATCGCGAGCGCCTCGTCCCGCGACGGGAAGTGGAAGCGGCGCGCGCTCTGGCGGGTGAACCCAAGGCCGACGGTGAGCAGCTCCTGCCCATAGGTGAGGGCATATCGGGGGCTCGTCGCGCGCTCCTGCGCCTTCACGATCAGCGGAGCGTTCGCGGCCAGGGCCAGTGCGGCCTTGCGCAGGACCTCCTCCTGATCCGCCGCGGTGAGGAGGTAAAGCACGTCGACGATCGTGATGGCGTCGCAATGGGGCGGCGGCTCGTGGATGATGTCGCCCACCTCGAAGCGCAGCGCCTCCCGTCCGGCGACCGTGCCGCGCGCGACCGCGATCTTCCGCTCGTCGATGTCGATCCCAAGGACCCGGCGCCCGGGCCGCGCTTCAGCGAGCACATTCGCGAAGAGCCCGTGGCCGCACCCGAGGTCAACGACGAACCCATGGGGCGGGACGTACCGCTCGACGAAGGCAAGGTCCGAGAGGAACGCCCGGCCATGCACGAACCACCGCGCGACGAGCGGCGCGCCACGGTACCGGTGGACCGCGCGCTCGAGGGCCGCGGTGGTCGTCGAGCCCGGCATCAGGCCGGCACCCGCGGGCGGACGGTGTCATCCCCCAGGGCGAGCTGGAGGAGCGGGTCGGTCAGCACGATGAGATCGTCATGCCGGCGCAGTACGAGCTCGTCTCCGGTCGCGGCGAGCGCCTCATCCGGATGGCCGGGGTGCGCGCCGATCTCCCCCAGGCCGCCATAGGTCGCGAAGAGCGCGACGGCCGCGGCATCCGGCCGCTGACGGAGCGACGACAGGTCGAGGTACCAGTCGTTCCCCGGGATCCCGTGCGCGAAGGCGGCACCGAGCAGGGTGGAGAGGCCGAGGAGCTGCGCCTTCGCCGCCGCGCCGGCGCGGGGCGGCGTGGCCCGGCGGAGCCAGCGCACCCCGCGCTCGCGGGCCAGCGGGGCGACGATCCGGAGCAGAGGCGGCATGAGATGCACGTGCCGATGCGAGTCCCAGGCCAGGGCCGGCACGCCGAGCGCGGCCGCACGGTCGGCCTGCGCCCGCAGCTCGATGGCGACCTCGCTCGCCCGGATCCGGCCACTCACCAGGCGCATCGTGAAGCGACCGAGCCGGTGGAACCGGCCGTCCTCGTCGACCAGCGACCGCACCCGGGCCGGGTCCGAGACCGGCCGGCCGCCGACCAGATCGAGATGCAGCCCCACCTCGAGCCGTGGCTCCGCCCGGGCGAGCGCTGCCGCCTCGGTGGAATCGGGAAATGTCACCAGGAGCGACGAGGAGCGCACCACGCCGTCGCGGCAGGCTTCGAGGATCCCGCGGGTCACTCCGGGGGACATCCCCAGGTCGTCCGCGGTGATGACCAGACCGCTCAGCCCGCTCACCGCAACACCGTGCGCGGCCCGTAGCCTCCCCGCGCGGCGTTCCAGCGGATGCGGAACAGGTCCCGGAACATCCGGGGTGCATCGCGGAGGAAGGCGACCGTCGTCGGGCCTTCCTGGTGGAGCTCGAACGCGACCTCGGTCACCCGATAGCCGCGGCGGCGGGCGAGGAAGAGCACCTCGGCATCGAAGGCGAATCCATCGAGCGTGGACCGGGCGAAGAGATCCTTCGCCGCCTCGGCGGTGTACATCTTGCCGCCGCACTGGGTGTCCTGGACATCGATCGGGATGACCGCGTGGACACAGGCGCGGAAGACCTGACCCATGAGCGTCCGCCACCAGGGGCGCGCGACCCGGGATCCGGCCACATATCGCGACGCGACGGCGATGTCCGCACCTTCGGCGAGGGCCGTGGTGAACCGGTCGAGGAGCTCGACCGGGATCGTGAGGTCGGCATCAAGGAAGACGACCGGATCCCCCGCCGCCTCGGCGACGCCCGCCCGGACCGCCGCCCCCTTCCCGCGGTGCGGGAGGTCGAGATACCGGTAGCGCAGCCCGAGGCGGGGCAGCGTCTCGACGGCGCGCGCGAAGGCGGCACCGGTGCCATCGGTCGACCCGTCGTCGCAGACGATCACCTCCGCCGACACCGCCCGCTCGAGGAAGAACTCCGCACAGGAAGCGAGGCTCGCCGGCAAGCGGCGAGCCTCGTTGTATGCCGGAAGGATCAACGTGAGGACGGCCCTACCTCGGCGGTCCGCTCCGGCGGAAGCCACCCGGACCACCGGTGCCGCCCGGACCACCCGGGCCGCCGGGACGGCGGAACCCGCCGCGGTCGCCCCCGTTATCGCTGCGCTCGGCGAAGCGGGCCCGCTCGGCGCGCGACCGCTCCTCGAACTCGCTGCCCTGCTCGGTCACGGCGCGGATCGAGAGGTTCACCCGGCCCTGGCGGTCGACCTCGGCCACCTTCACCTTGACCTTCTCCCCCACGGTGAGGGCGTCCTCGATGCGTCCGATCCGCTCAGTGGAGATCTCGGAGACGCGGACGAGGCCCTCCTTGCCGGGCAGGTACTCGACGAACGCGCCGATCGACATGATCCGGGTGACCTTGCCCTCGAAGATCTCGCCGACCTCGACCTCCTTGGTCAGGCCTTCGATCATCTGGCGGGCCTTCTCGCGGCCCTCCGGCTTCGCGCCGGTGATGCGGATCGTGCCGTCGTCCTCGACCTCGATGTTCGTGCCGGACTCCGACTGGATGGCGCGGATCATCTTGCCGCCGGGCCCGATGATGTCGCGGATCTTGTCGGGGTTGA
>DATLEG010000309.1:0-2203 GCA_035525465.1 Saccharimonadales bacterium (SeqCode) | reverse complement strand
CACCGCCGCCGCCACCACGGCCGCCGCGCCCACCAGCGCGCTGCGCGGATGACGCAGCGCCCGGTCCAGCACCGGCGCGTAGGTCGCGTGAATGGTCCGCTCGAAGGCGCGGAGGAACCGGTTGCCGCCCGCCTCCCCGTGGCTCGGCAATATCAGGCTCGCGAGCCAGGGGATGATCGTGAGCGAGACGAACATGGACGCGACCACCGTGGCGATCACCGCCGCCGGCAGCGACCGGATGTATTGCCCGGGCGCTCCCGGCAGGAAGAGCAGCGGCACGAACGCGAGAATCAGCGTCGCCGTAGCGCCCGCCACCGCGACGGCGATCTGACGGGTCGCCTCGATCGCGGCATCCACCCGCGAGCGCCCATCGCGCAGGAACCGGGTGATGTTCTCCACCACCACGATGGAGTCGTCCACCAGGAGGCCGAGCGCGACCACCGCGCCCACGATGGAGAGCTGGTTCACCGTGAAGCCGGTGAAGCGGAGGATGGTGAGCCCGATCGCGAGTGAGAGGGGGATCGACACCATCACGATCCCGGCCGCCCGGAGGCCGAGCGGAAGCAGCGTGATGAGCACCAGCCCGATGGCGATCGTGAAGTCTTCGCCCAGCCGCGACAGCCGCCGGGAGACGTTGTAAGCCTGGTCGAAGCCGCGCTCGAGCGTGATCCCCGCGGGCAGCTCAGCCTGGAAGGTGTCCAGCGCGGCCCAGACCCCGTCCCTCACCGTTTGGATGTTCTGCCCCTCCTGCTGGGTGACCGTGACCAGCACCGCGCGCTTGCCGTTGTAGCGGGCGCGATAGGTGGAGTCGGCGTACCCCCAGGTCACGTCGGCCACGTCGCGTACCCGGATGAGCCGGCCCCCCGCGCCGGCGATGACGGTCGAGGCCACCTGATCGGGTGTCTCGTAGCTTCCGCTGGTCTTCACGTTGAACACCCGCGCGCCGGCTTCCACTCTCCCCGCGGGCAGATCCGCGCTCTCTCCATTGATGGCCTGAAGCACACGGCTGGTTGGGAGGTCGAGCCGCGCGAGCCGGCCGAGATCGAGCGCGACGTCCACCTGCCGCTCGGGCACGCCCCACCGCTCGGCGTTCCGCACCCCGGGCAGCGCCGTGAGCCGGTCCTCCAGCCGCTCGGCCAGCTTGTCCAGCTCGTGGTACGGGGCGGTCTCGCTCACCAGCGCAAGCTGCGCGATGGCGACGTCGAGGGTGGTGAACTTCTCCACCGTGAACCGCGCCAGCTCCGCCGGGAGGTCGGGCCGGAGCGCGTTCATCTCCCGGAGCACCTCCTCGTAGCGGTCATCCGGGTTCTCGCCCACCGCGAATTCCACCTGCGTGGTGGCGACGCCGTCCTGGATCTTGCTCTCGATCTTGGTGACGTTGTCGAGTGCGTCGAGCCGCTTCTCCACGTCCCGCACCACCAGACGCTCGAGGTCGGCGGGGCTCGCGCCGGGATACACGGCGATCACGATGAAGGTGGGGACGTCGAGCGGCGGATCCTCGCCTCGCGGAATGGCGAGCCAGGAGCTCACGCCCAGCGCCGCGAGCATCGCGAAGAGGATGACGGTGAACTGCCAGTTGCGGACCGGGAAGTCGAGCAGCTTCATGGCTTCACCCTCACGGCCGCGCCGTCGTCGAGATACGACGCACCGTCGGTGAGGACTCGCGTGACGTTCTCGAGTCCCTTGGAGATCGCGACCCGGTTCCCGTCGATAAAGCCAACGGTGACGCGGCGCCGCATGGCATGGCCGCCGTCGGAGGAGAGGGCGTAGACGGTGGCGTCACCGCCATCGGCCTCGAGCACGGCCTCGACCGGCACCAGCGTCGCTGGCGCGCCCTCCGAGGGGCGGATCTCCACGCGACCCACCAGCCCGGCGGCCAGACCGTCGGCCCGGTCGAGCGCGATCTCGACCTCGTATGTCCCGGTGGCGGGGTCGGCCGCGGCGCCGATGCGACTCACCCGCCCGGCGTAGGTGCGTCCGGACAGGGCATCGAACCGCACGCTCGCGGCGTCGCCCTTCCGGATCGAGACGACGTCGCGGTCGGCCAGACCGACCTTGAGCTTGTTGCCGGTGCGGCTCCCGGTGCCCCGGCTGCCGAGCACCAGCACCGGGGACCCGGCCGCGACGTTCTCGCCGGCTTCGGCCATGCGGCGGAGCACCACACCGCTCGCGGGAGCGACGATCACGGCGTAGCGGCGGTTGA
>DATLEG010000305.1:0-4563 GCA_035525465.1 Saccharimonadales bacterium (SeqCode) | reverse complement strand
ATGTCTAGGTTTAGATGGCATCATGTCTATAGATGATAGGGGTCCCTAGAATGCCCCGGATGCCGCTCCTCCGGAACATCCGGGCGTGCTGATGCTCGCCTCGGGGTCACCCCGCCGGCGTCAGCTCCTCGACGCGCTCGGCGTCCCGTACCTCCAGGCGAGCGCCGACATCGACGAGCGCGCGGCGGACCATCCGGCGCTGGCAAAGGCCGAGCACCTCGCGGAACGGGGGATCGTGACCCTCGCCGCGGACACGATGATCGAGCTCGGCACCGAGCGGCTTGGGAAGCCGGCCGATCGGCTCGATGCGACCGAGATGCTGCGCGCGCTCGCCGGCCGCAGGCACATCGTCCGCACCGAGGTCGCGGTGGTGGGCGCCGCCGGCCGGCGGCTGTGGTTCGGCGTGCGCTCCACGGTCACCATGCGCCCGCGTGACGATGCCGCGATCGCGACCTATGTCGCATCAGGGGAGCCGCTGGACAAGGCCGGCAGCTATGCGCTGCAGGGCGCCGGCGCGGCGCTGGTCGAGTCCTACGGGGGGTGCTACAGCAACATCGTCGGCCTGCCGCTCTGCCACGCCTTCGCCGCCCTGCGAAAGATGGGTGTGGCGATCCCGACCCGGCCCGAGGAGGCGTTCGAGAACACCTTCGGGTTCACCTGTCCGGCAGCGGCCATCGCTCGCTCCCACGGTCGGTCGCTCCGTTCGGCGGTCGACTACGATTCATTTCCATGACCATGGCTCCGCTCGGCTTCGCCGACCTCGCGGTCGATGTGCCATCGCACATCTGCCTCTTCTACAGCAACGACGAGGAGCTGCGCGAGCGGCTCGACTTCCTTTCGATCGCGCTTCAGGATCCGACCCAGGTCGCGGTCCTGTTCGGACGGGGTGAGCGGTTGCAGGAGGTCCTCGGGTACATCGCCGCGGACCACGGGCGGGACATCGAGCAGGACCTGCGCGACGGTCGCATCGTCCTGGTCGAGGGCGACCCCGACGCCGACAAGCTCATTCCGAAGATCGCGGCCGCATTGGACGCCGCGGTCGCCCGTGGCGCGACGCTCATCCGCTTCCTCGGCTTCATCGGCTGGGGCGATCCGTCCTGGCCGTCCCAGGACGCGCTCCTGGAGTTCGAGTCGAAGGTGAACGCCGCCGTCCTCAGCTATCCGGCGGTCATCGTGTGCACCTACAACACGAACCAGCTCCCCGGTTCGGTGCTGATCTTCGGCGGTATCGAGACCCACCCGTTCACGATCATCGGCACGACGCTCTGCAAGAATCCGCACTACGTTCCCTATGAGCAGTATCGGGCGAAGCAGCACGCGTTCGAGATCGATCCGTCCGCCCGACGTGATCGGCTTTCGGGTGTGGATGTGAGCGCGATCAAGCGGACCGCCCGGAACAGCTAGCCGCCCGTCCGGCGCGACGCTACGCGGCGTCGCTCGCGCGGCCTGCCTCGGCGAGCGCCGCCTGGGCCGCTCGCAAGAGCGCGATCGTCGTTCCCAGATCCGCCGTCCACCCCGCCGCCCCGACCCGCACGGTCCATCTCGCTCCGCCAAAGGCCCGGACGGTTGCGGTCATCGTCCGCAGGAGCTCATCGAGGCGCTCGCTCGCGCGGGCCGCGAGGCGGTCGACCTGCAGCGCTGCGGCCGGCGCGACCAGCGCGATGCCGGCGTCGCCGTAGCGGAACGCCGCCACATCCGCGCCGAACAGGGTCGCGGTGCCGCCCAGCGAAGCCCGGATGGCGCGGTAGATCATCGCGCGCCGCTGCGCCTCGCTCGGATGCCGGACCGCGACCTCGACCAGCACGACCGCGACGGCAGCGCCGCCCTCGCGCGCGGCGGAGACACGCTCGCGAAGCGTCGCCAGGAGGACGCGGTCGAGGTACGCGTCCGCGACCGGGGCCGCGTAGGCCGCTGCGGGCGCCTCCCCGATCCTGGTGGGCCGCGGCGCGGTGCGTTCACCGAGCAGCCCCTGGACCACCGGCAGGGCCGCGGCCCACCGCTCGCGCTCGGCGACGCGTTCCGCCGCTCCCAGGGGAGTGAGCGCGACGCGGCCGTCGGACGCGGGGGTGAGGTGACCGCCATCGAGAAGCGACTGGAGCGCACGTCCGAACGCGCCGGCGGCGAACGGCAGTCCCGACCCGGCGATGCGGGCGAGGAGCGCGGCCGGCCGGTCGGGGGCGCAGGCCAGGGCATCAAGCAGGTAGAGCCGGAAGAACGCGGTGGCGAGACCGGTCGAGGCGGGACGGAGCATGGCGACCTCCGGTGGCCTGCGGCGTGCTGCTCACAGACAAACGACCCGACCTTGCTGTGTTCTCATACCCCGCATGCCCGTCGTCGTCGTCGGGGCGGGCATCGCGGGCCTCGCGGCGAGCCTTGCGTTCGCGCGCCGCGGTCACCAGGTGACCCTCCTGGAACGGGACCGGACCGCTCCTCCGGACGATCCGGCGCTGGCCTTCGACACGTGGGCTCGGCCGGGTGTCGGCCACTTCCGCCAGCCGCATCTGTTCCTGGCGCTGGGCCGGAAGGTGCTGCGCGATGCGTTCCCCGACCTGCTCGCCGGGCTCATCGCCGCCGGCGCGGTGGAGGTCGATTTCCGCGCCCGCGTCCCCGGGGGAGCGGAGCCTGAGGACGACGATCTGGTCGGTCTCACCTGCCGCCGGCCGTTCGTCGAGACGGTGCTCCGAACGGCCGCGGTGCGCGAAGCGGGGATCGAGATCCGACCCGATCTGCGGGTCGAGGCGCTCATTGCGGATGGGGCGAAGCCCCCGGCGGATGGGGCGAAGCCCCCGCGGGTGACCGGCGTCGGCACGCAGCACGGGGACCGCATCCCGGCCGATCTTGTCGTCGATGCCTCAGGCCGAGGCACGCGATCGGCGCACTGGCTGGCGGGGATCGGAGCGCACCCGATGCGCGAGGAGTCCGAGGACTGTGGCCTCATGTACAACTGCCGCTACTTCCGGTTCCGCGACGGGCAGGCCCTGCCGACCGCCCAGTCGCTCTTCGGACCGCGCGGCGATCTTGGCTACATGGGGTTCGCCACCTTCCCCGGCGAGGCGGGGACCTGGGCGCTCGCCCTCAGCCCCGGGGCTCACGACACCGAGCTGCGGATGGTGCGCCAGGAGCCGGCCTTCATGGCCGCCGCGCGCTCGATCGGACCGATCGCGCCGCTGGTGTCGCCGGAGGTGAGCGAGCCGACGACTCCGGTCATGCCCATGGGCGAGCTCCGCAACGTGCTGCGCTCGGTCGTCCTGGACGGCCAGCCGGTCGTGCTCGGGTTCCAACCGATCGGCGATGCGCTCGCGCACACCGATCCCTCCTGGGGCTGGGGCCTTTCGATCGCCCTCGCGCAGGCGGTCGAGCTGGCCACGTTGGCGGACGCGGCCCGCGGCGATCTTCGCTCCCTCGCGCTCGCGTTCGAAGCGTCGGCCGGCACGCGGGCCGCTGGCTGGGTCCGCGCCTCGATGGCCGGGGACCGCGCCCGCCTGCGGCTGTGGCGCGGCGAGGCCGGCGACCCCACCCGGCCGGACGCGGACTTCCCGTTGTTCCTCCAGGCCGTGCTGTTCCCGGCCAGTGCGGTGGACCGGGAGATCTTCCGGGCGACCAACCGCCGCCAGCAGCTCCTCGACCCGGCGGAGGTCCTGCCGGCGGACCGGCCCCTGCTCGAGCGTGCCGCCGCGCTCATGGCCGAGCGACGCAAGACCGCTCCGGCCCCGCCGCGTCCGGGTCCCCCGCGTGACGATCTGCTGCAGCTGATGGGCGAGGCGATGACCCGATCTGGCGCGGCACCGGGCTGACCGCTCAGCGCCTTCGGCGGATCGTCCGGCGGAGGCGCTTCAGGACCCGCGGGGAGTGCTGCCGTGCGTAGCCGGCGACGAGCAGCTCCAGCCCGTGGCCCCGTGGGAGGCCCTGCTCGTGGAGATACCAGTGATGCTCGGTGATCCAGAGGTACAGGTCCGCCTCGGTGCGGTGCGGAAAGTCGCGCAGCACGCCGCTTGCGCGGATCGTTTCGACCGTCGGCAGGTACACCCGGTCGTACCAGCTCTGGACCGCCTCATCCCAGGTGAGCTCCCGAGCGTTCTCGATCCCGAGATACCAGCGGTGGGTCTCGATGTGCGCGAGGAGCTTCTCGTACTGCCCGGGCAGCGTGAGGTGGATCCGCGTCCCCGGGCGGTGCTGGCTGATCCGCGTCTTCGCGTGGAACGCGAGCGCGTCCTGATCGCGGATCCAGTCCATGAGGTCGTCCCCCGAAGTGATCGGCGCGGGCGCGTCGATGACGATCACCCGCGCGTCGATGAACTTCTGTCCGCGTTCGCGCGCGACGGAGACCCGATGGTTCCCGTCCTTCACGAAGTACGTCTCGCCGATCCGATAGAGCTCGATGGCCGGTAGGCCGAGCCCGTCGTGATGCGCCCGATCGATGCTCTCCCAGCGGCCATGGGTGCGGTCCTGGCGCGGCAGGAATGCGCGGTCGAAGTCCCGGTAGCGGCCGACGCTTCCGATGATCTGTTCGATGACCACCTCGCGGTTCCCGCCCTCATGCTGCGTTTGGACATGGAGCTGGCG
>DATLEG010000302.1:0-2399 GCA_035525465.1 Saccharimonadales bacterium (SeqCode) | reverse complement strand
AGCGGGGGCCAGGGGACCTTTGAGGTCGACGCGATGACCGCGTACGCGGTGCGGGCCGGCATCCCAGCGAACGCCGTGACCCGGGATCCGAACGGCGAACGGACCTATGACAGCTGCGTGAACGCCCGGGACCGCCTCGGCGCCCGCTCGCTGGCGATCGTGAGCCAAGAGGATCACGTCGCTCGCGCGGTCTACACCTGCCGCCGGCTCGGCCTGGACGCGATCGGGGTCACCGCCGAGGAGTTCACCGGCGACCGCTACCTCGTCTACCGCCTGCGCGAGCCGTTCGCGATGCTGCTGGCCTGGTGGCAGGTGAACGTATCGCCGCCACGATGACACCAGCGTCGACCACGGCCCTGGCGAAGTCCCTCCGTTCCCGATGCCGCCGGATCCAGCGGAACGTCGCCGATGCGGTGCGACGAGGCCGTCCCGCTTCGCTGTGCGACTGACCTAGACTGAAGCCGGACGGCGCCAGCGCTCGACGGTGGCGACCTCGGTGAAGTCCATGCGCTGGTAGACGGGTAGGCCCATCGCGCTTGCCTGCAGGGTGGCCGGCAGGTCCACGCGCGCACCGAGCGCCGCGGCGGTCATGACCTCGCCGTAGCCGCGGCGGCGGGCACTCGGCACCGTCCCGACCGCGTACACCCCGATGTAGCCGTCGCTCACGGCGCTGCACGCGGTCGCGACCGGCTCGCCGCCGGCCAGGCCGACCCAGAGCCGGAGATCCGGATCGCCCGCCGCGCCGGGCGCGAAGACCGCGCCCGGCGGGAGCTGCTGGACCACCTCGCTGAACCCGAACGCCGCCTTCACCGTCCGCTCGAACATCGCGATGCCGGCACCGTCGCGAGCTTCGCGCACCTCCAGATCCGTCGGCTCTGGCCGATGGGCGCCCGCGGGCCGCACCATGACCGGATTCGACGCGAGGGTCTCCAGGCCCGCGTCACTGGCGCCGTCGACCGGCCACAGGCTCCAGACCTGATAGCCACGCCCGCCGTAGAACGCCTCCGCGGCCTCGGTGATATCGCGCGCCGGCAGCGGTCCGAGCGGAACGACCATGTTCATCACGAACGCGAACGGCACGCCGCCGTCAGCGAGAGAGAACCGGTCCGACCTGAGCCACCGGCGGCCGGCCCGCAGGGCCAGCGTGCCGTAGGTGAACGCAAGGTTCCCCGCGAACGCCTCGAGCACGGCGCGAATCTACGACAGCGCGGCACCGAGCGGACGGGCGCCCATCGACGCCAGAGAAGGCGTCGCCGGATACCATGCCGTCCACGTGGAAGGATCACCGGCGGACGCCGCTACGGTCGACGAGTGCGTCACCTTCGTCGAAGAGGCCACCAGTGGCCTGCGCGACGACGGGGCCGAATGGGGCCCGCGTCTTGACGCAGCGACCGAACGCATCGCGGCGGCGCTCCAGTGGACGGTCGACCACGCCACGGACCCGCAGAGCGCGGAGCGCGGGATGCGGATCGCGACCGCGCTGCACGGGTACTGGCTGAGGCATGGCCAGCTCCCGATCGCGAGGTCGTGGCTCGTCCAGCTGCTCGCGGCGCCGGGTGCGCAGGCCCGGACGGCGATGCGCGCCCGGGCACTGAACGCCGCCGGTCAGGTCGCCTTCCGTCAGGGTGAGCGGGACGTCGCCCATGCCCGGTTCCAGGAGGCGCTCGGCCTGGCGACCGAGCTGCAGGAGACCACCGCGGTGGTCGCCGCGATCACGAACCTCGCGCGCATCGCGCTGCGCGACGGGGACGCGCCGGCGGTTCGCAGGCTTGCGGCCCAAGCGCGCGAGCGCGCGGCAAGCCTGGACGACCCGGCCGCCGGTTTGGGGCCACTCCATCTGCTCGCGGCCGGGACGCGAATGGCCGGAGAGCTCGAGGCGGCCAAGATCCTGTACCGGGAGAGCCTCGACCTGAACCGCGCGCTGGGCCGCGGATCGATGATCACGACCGAGCTCCTGAACCTGGGGTCCGTGGAGAAGCGGCTGGGCCACGCGGCCGAGGCGGCACGGCTGTTCACCGAAGCCCTGGACCGGGCGCTCGCCACGGCAGATGAATACACCGCCGCCCCGTCCGTCCTGGGACTGGCCGGCGCCGCGGCCCTGCTGGGCGATGCGCAGCGTGGCGGACGCCTGCTCGGCGGCGCTCGTGCGCTCTACACCGCCGCGGGCCTGATTCCCGATCCGGACGACGCCGAGGAAGAGGCCTGGACGGTCGAGCTGATCCGGAACGCGGTCGGCCAGCGGGACCTCGATGACGCGTGCGCGGCCGGCGCGAGACTGTCGCGCGATGAGCTCCTCCACGAGGCCCGTTCTGTGGCGCCAGCCCGACAGGTCCTAGACACCCCGTAAGACTTAGGCGCCCGCTCGTTCGCGTCGTCGCAGCTGCGGGACGCATGCGGAC
>DATLEG010000110.1:0-6496 GCA_035525465.1 Saccharimonadales bacterium (SeqCode) | reverse complement strand
GCCATCACACCGATGGCGATGGGGATGGTGAACGGGACCATGATGAGACCGCGGATGATCCGCCGGCCCCGGAACTTCCGCAGGAGCAGGAACGCGAGCGTCGTCCCGAGGACCATCTGGAGCGCTTGTGAGACCAGCGTGAAGATGAAGGTGTTCGCGAGGGCCCGCTTGAAGATGTCGTCGTTCAAGACGTTCATGAGATTCGCGAGGCCGGTGAATGGTCCGATCGGCTGGCTCACGGTCGCGTCGCTCACGGTGAACCAGAGGGCGATGACGAACGGGTACCCCACCAGGAGGGCGATGTAGATGATCGCGGGGGCGACCAGGGTGTACCCGAAGACGCGCTCGCTATCAAGAAGGTGGCCGAGGCGGCGGCCGATGACGTGGTATCCGCCCGAACGCTGCCGCGCGATCTCGGCCATGGGAAAAGGGTAGCGCCTGCGCGCGGCTGGGCGCGCGCGTGGGACCCGTCAGGCGCGCATGAGCGGGCGGTAGCGGATGCGGTGCGGGCGGTCGGCGTCGGCGCCGAGCTCGCGGTGCCGCAGCTCCTCGTAGTCGGCGTAGTTCCCCTCGAACCACCGGACCCGGCTATCCCCCTCGAAGGCCAGGATGTGGGTCGCGATGCGGTCCAGGAACCACCGGTCGTGACTGATGACCACGGCGCAGCCGGCGAAATCGATGAGCGCCTCTTCCAGCGCGCGGAGCGTATCGACGTCGAGGTCGTTGGTCGGCTCGTCGAGCAGCAGCACGTTCCCGCCGGTCTTGAGCAATTTCGCCAGGTGAACACGGTTCCGCTCGCCCCCCGACAGGTCACCGACCCGCTTCTGCTGGTCGGTCCCCCGGAAGTTGAAGGACGCGACATAGGCCCGGGCGTTCCGCGGACGGTCGCCGACCATCACCGTGTCCTGGCCGCCGGCGATCTCGGTCCAGACCGTCTTCGCCGGGTCCAGGCTGTCGCGGCTCTGCGAGACGTACGCGAGCTGGACGTTCTCGCCGATCCGCAGGGTCCCGCCGTCCGGCTGCTCCTCGCCGGTGATGAGGCGGAACAGGGTCGTCTTGCCCGCCCCGTTCGGGCCGATGATGCCGACGATCCCGCCCCGGGGTAGGGAGAAGGTGAGGTCGTCGAAGAGGAGGGTGTCGCCATAGGCCTTCTTGAGACCGGTCGACTGGACCACGATGTCTCCCAGGCGCGGGCCGGGAGGGATGCTGATCTCAAGCTCGCGCTCGCGCTCTTCCGGGTCATCGGACAACAGCTTCTCATACGCTTGGATTCGGGCCTTGCTCTTGGCCTGGCGGGCGCGCGGCGAGAGCGCGACCCAGGCGGCCTCGCGGGCGAGGGTCCGCTGGCGCGCTGATTCCTGCTTCTCCTCGACCTGGAGCCGCTTGCGCTTCTGGTCCAGCCAGGAGCTGTAGTTCCCCTCCCAAGGGATCCCCTGCCCGCGGTCCAGCTCGAGGATCCAGCCGGCGACGTTGTCGAGGAAGTACCGGTCATGGGTCACCGCGACGACGGTGCCCGAATAGTCCTTGAGGAACCGCTCCAGCCAGCCGATCGACTCGGCATCGAGATGGTTGGTCGGCTCATCCAGGAGCAGCAGGTCCGGCTTGGAGAGGAGCAGGCGGCAGAGGGCGACCCGGCGCCGCTCGCCGCCCGAGAGCGTGGTCACGGCCTGATCGGCCGGCGGGAGCCGCAGCGCCTCCATCGCGAAGTCGACATTCGAATCGAGATCCCACAGACCCTTGGCCTCGATCTCGTCCTGCGTCTTCTGGAATTCTTCCGAGACCCGCTCCATCTCGTCCGGCGTCAGATCCTCGCCGAACTTGGCCGAGAGCGCGTTGAACCGGTCCAGCACCGCACGTTGTGTGGCGACCCCCTCCTCGACGTTGCCACGCACGTCCTTGGCCGGATCGAGCGCCGGCTCCTGCGCGAGCATCCCCACGGTGTAGCCCTCGGTGAGGCGCGCATCGCCCTGGAACTCGCGATCGAGCCCGGCCATGATCCGCAGGAGCGTGCTCTTCCCGGCACCGTTCGCGCCGAGCACCCCGATCTTCGCCCCGGGATAGAACGCGAGATAGATGCCCTTGAGGATCTCGCGCTGGTTGCCCGGAACGACCTTCTTCAGGTCCTTGATGGTGTAGATGAATTGCGGCGGCATGGGGCATTCACCGTACCAGTCCGGCCTCCGGTACGCTTCGGACAGGTCACGTGGGAGGGCATGAGTGAACGATTTCCGACTGTCCAAGGATGTCCGGCCGGCCCGCTATTCGCTGCGGTTCGATCTGGATCTGGACACCTGGAGCTTCCGGGGCAACGGGACGATCGGGCTGCGTCTGGCACGGCCGGTGCGCAGCATCACCCTCCACAGCGTCGACCTCGACATCGCGACCGGCGACGGTGTCGCGGCGGTGACGTATGACGAGGAGGCTGAGACGGCCACGCTCACCCTGGAGACCGAGCTCGCGGCCGGCGATCACACCCTCACCATTCGCTGGACCGGGGAGATCCTGGAGAAGCTGCGCGGGCTGTACCGCTCGACGCGACCCGGCGAACGATACGCGGCCACCCAATTCGCGGCCGCCGACGCGCGACGCGCATTTCCCTGCTTCGACGAGCCGGAATTCAAAGCCCGCTTCGGGCTGACGCTGGTCCACGACGCGTCGCTCGCCGCGATCGCGAACATGCCGGTGAGCCGCACGAGCAGCATCGGCGCCGGACGGATGGTCACCGAGTTCGCCGAGACGCCGCTGATCTCCTCCTACCTGTTGGCCTTCACCGTCGGCCCGTATGAGGCCACTCCGCCGGCCGCGACGGCGACGGGGGTCGAGTGCCGGGTCTGGGTGCCGCGCGGGACGGCCGGCCAAGCGGTCTACGCCCGCGACAGCCACGTCCGGGCGATCGAGTACCTCGAGGAGTACACCGCCATCCCGTACCCGTTCGGCAAGGTCGACGGGATCGGCGTGCCGGACTTCGAGGCCGGCGCGATGGAGAACCCCGGCGCGATCACCTACCGCACGACCTACCTCGCGGTCGACGCGGAGATCGCCGGGGTCGCCGCCTTCAAGGCGACCTTCGGCGTGGTCGCGCACGAGCTGACCCACATGTGGTGGGGCGACCTGGTCACGATGGCCTGGTGGAACGACATCTGGCTGAACGAGTCGTTCGCAAGCTTCGTCGGAGACAAGTGCACCGCCGCGCTCAACCCGGAGTGGGCGTTCGACCGCGAGATCGTGTCGCAGAATGCGCCGGCCTTCGCCCTCGATGCGCTGGCCACGACGCATCCGATCTCGATGGAGGCGAAGAACGTCGACGAGGCCAACGAGCGCTTCGACGCGGTCACCTACAACAAGGGACAGGGCGTCCTTCGGATGCTCGAGAGCTATCTCGGCGAAGAGGTGTTCCGGAGTGGGGTCCGGATCTACCTCGACCGCCACAAGTGGTCGAACGCTACGGCGGCGGACTTTTGGACCGCCCTGGACCAGGCGTCCGGGCGTGACGTCACCGCCCTGGCAAGTGCCTGGATCACCGAGCCCGGCCATCCCGTGGTCAGTTGCACGGTCCGCGAGACGGACGCAGGACTCACCGTCGACCTGACCCAGGAGCGCTTCTTCGCCGACCCCGGCGCATCAGCGACCGCTCAGATCTGGCCGATCCCGATGGTGTTCCGGTACGGCACCGCGACCGGGGAGGTGCGCGAAGCCCGGTACCTCCTCGATGCGCGGGAAGGCTCGGCCGACCTTCCGGGTGCGACCTGGTACTACCCCAACGGCGCGGGTGCGGGGTTCTACCGGACGGCGTTCGACGATCGCACGGTGACCCTCCTGGCCGCGGGCATCGGGTCCCTCACTCCCGAGGAGCGTCAGGCGCTCTTGGACAATCAGTGGGCCCTGGCGCGCGGTGACCGGGCGACCCTGGGGCAGGTCCTCGAGCTTGCGGACGCGTTCCGTGGCGAGACCGATCTTGAAGTGCTCCGCGTGCTGGCTGAGATCGTCACCTGGGTCGGACACCACGCTGCCACGCCGTCCACGGACGCGCCGTTCCGCGCCCGCGTCGAGCAGATCTTCCGGCCGCAGCTGGAACGCCTGGGCTGGGAGCCGCGTGAGCACGAGAGCACCGACGACCGGGAGGCGCGTCCGATCGTCATCCTTGCCCTTGGCCGGACCGCGGCCGCGACGGACGTGCGGGCAGAGGCGCGGCGCCTTGTCGGCCGCCATCTCGACGGGACCCACCGCCTCGGTCCCGACATCGCCGCCGCGGTGGCGGCGGTCGCGGCCGCGGGAGGCGATGAGCGGCTCTATGACCGCTTCGTGGAGCGGATGCAGGCTGTGGCGATGACCGATGCCCAGGAGGAGGCCCGCTTCCGTACGGCCCTCACCGACTTCGAAGACCCGGCGCTGGCGAACCGGACGACGGGGGCGATCTTCAGCCCGCTCATCCGCGACCAGGATCGCGGCCTGCTCCTCGTGCGGCTCCTCGGCACCCGGCACGGACGCGCCCCGGGCTGGGCGGGGATCAAGACGTCCTGGGAAACGCACGTCGTGAAGATGGATCCGCTGCTCAAGCAGCGGGTCGTGACCGCGGTGAGTCTGCTCAGCCCACCGGATCTCGCGACCGAAGCGACGGAGTTCCTCCGCACGCACCCGTCGCCGGACACCCACGCGACCGCGGCCCAGGCGACCGAGCGCCTCAAGATCAACGCGGCCACCGCGGCGCGCATGGCCGCCGAGCTCGAGACCGCTCTCGGGAGGGTCGCGCAGCCGGCCCGGTGACGACCAGCTTCTGGCTCGACCGCGACGCGGCCCGGCCGGGCGTTGGCCCGCTCCAGGGAGACGCGCGCGCCGACGTCGCGATCATCGGCGGCGGGATCGCCGGGATCGCCTGCGCCCTCGCCCTGGTCAGGAGCGGCGCTTCGGTCATCGTCCTCGAGCGCGATCGCGTCGCGGTCGGCGCAAGCGGCCGCAATGCGGGGTTCGTGCTCGGCGGCGTCGCTGAAAGCTTCGCCGCGGCCTGCCGGCGCTACGGCGCCGAGCGAGCGCTGCGCATCGTCCAAGTCACGTTCAACGCGCGAGCGCTCATCCGGGCCGCGATCACCGAGGCCGGGATCGAATGCGACGACCGCTGGGACGGCTCCGACCAGCTCGCCGGCGACGACCTCGAGTGGTCCGAGCTCGCTGCCAGCGCGGCGCGGCTCTCGGGCCACGGGGTGCGGGTCACGGTCGATCCGACCGAACGGCGCATCACGTTCCCCGACGACGGCTGCCTCGACCCGGTCCGCTTCGTCCGCGGCCTCGCCGCCGCCGCGGCGCGTGGCGGCGCGCGACTACACGAGGGCACCGCGGTGACCGCGGTCACCTCCCAGACGGTGACGACCGCCGGTGGCAGCGTGATCGCGGGCACCGTGGTCCTCTGCACCGGCGGCTACACCGCGCGGCTGGCGCCGGCCCGGATCCGGGCGGTCCGCGGCCAGATGCTCGCGACCGCGCCGGTGGAGCCCGGCCGCTATCCGCGTCCGACGTACGCGAACCGCGGCTACCGCTACTGGCGTCAGGCCGCGGACGGCAGCGTCCTCGTCGGCGGCTGGCGCGACCTCGCCCCCGAGACCGAGATCGGCGAGGACGACGCGACCAGCCCGGCCATCCAGGACGCCCTCGACCAGTGGCTTCGCTCCGAAGGCATCACCGCTCCCGTGACCCACCGCTGGGGCGGGACGATGGACTTCTCCCACGACGGCCTCCCCTACATCGGCCGCCGCGCCGACGGCCTCTACCTCTGCGGCGGCTTCACCGGCCACGGCAACGGATTCGCGATGGCCGCCGCCCAGATCCTCGCAGCGGTCGTGAAGACCGGCCATCATCCCGACGCCGACCTCTTCGACCCAGAGCGCGATTAGCAAGACCGTCAGCGCTCCGGGTCTGGGCCCTCGCGCGGGAGCATTGAGCCCGCGGATCCAATCGGAACGACGCATCAGGTCACAGTCCAGCCGCGGGCGAGCCTGCGAGCGCGCGAGGGCCCGGGCCCGGAGCGCTCCACGAGCCTTTACGAGCACGAGCCTCACGAGCCGCGTCCCCGAGGCTATCCGCCGATGAAGGACATCTCGATCTTGTGCAGCCCCGCCGTCTCCGCCGTGCGCAGGTCCGAATAGCGGTCCGCACGCGCGTGCCAGACCGCGTCGATCGCCTCCCGCAGCCCCTCGTCGGAAGCCCCGCCCCGCAGCAGTGCGCGCAGATCGTGACCCGCCGTCGCGAAGAGGCAGGTGTACAGGCCCCCTTCGGCCGAAAGCCGCGCGCGCGTGCAGTCGGCGCAGAACGGCTGCGTCACCGACGCGATGACCCCGATCTCGCCCGAGCCGTCGCGGTAGCGCCAGCGCTCAGCCACCTCGCCGCGATAGTTCGGATCCGCCGGCTCCAGCGGCAGCTCCGCGTCGATCCGCCGGACGATCTCACGCGCCGGCACCACGTCGTCGAGCTTCCAACCGTTCGTGTGGCCCACGTCCATGTACTC
>DATLEG010000291.1:0-2504 GCA_035525465.1 Saccharimonadales bacterium (SeqCode) | reverse complement strand
GCCCGCCGGCCATGCACGTGAAGCTGGCCGAGATGTACGAGGCCGATCCGCGCTTCACCGCGACCTACGAGAAGATGGCGCCGGGGATGGCCGCGTTCGTGGCCGGCGCGATCCGGGCCAACGCGGAGCGGAAGCAGAAGGCGGGCAAGCAGTAGCGCTAGGCGCCGTCCCCGGAGCGCACGGCCCAGTTCAGCTTGCGGCGCAGGGTGGAGAAGAAGCTCTGGCCGGGAAAGCGGACCAGCTGCACGTACTGGTCTCCCTTCTCCACCCTGACCGCGTCGCCGTGGCCCAGCGCGCGCACCTCCTGGCCGTCCACGGTCAGGATCAGGTCCTGGTCGGGGTCGGCGGCGCGCACGATCACCTTGCGCGTGGCCGGGATCACGAGCGGACGCACCGCCAGCGTGTGCGGGCAGATCGGCGTCACCACCAGGCACTCCATGGTCGGGTGCACGATGGGCCCACCCGCGGAGAGCGAGTACGCGGTGGATCCGGTCGGGCTCGACAGGATGACCCCGTCCCCGGAGAAGCTGCCGATCTCTTCGTGGCGGATGCCGCCCTCGACCGACAGATCCAGGCGCGTCACCCGGGCCGCGACCTCGGCCTTGTGCACGACGAAATCGTTCAACGCGTGCTGCACGTCCAACTCGGCGCCGTCCGGGCCGAGGACGGCGGCCTTCAGCGTGAACCGCTTGTCCAGGAAGTAGTCGCCCACCGCGAGACGGTCCACCGCGGCGTCGAGCTCGTCCTCCCCCGCCGAGGTGAGGAACCCGAGGTCGCCCAGGTTGACGCCCAGGATCGGCAGGTCGTGGCCGATGACGGTGCGCGCCGCGCGCAGCAGGGTCCCGTCGCCGCCCAGGGAGAGGATCATGTCCACCGGATCGGCGTCGAGGTCCATCGCGGCTCCCCCGACCGCGTAGTCCGCGATCGCCTGCTCGAAGCGCACCTCCATCCCGTGCGACTCGGCGGCCTGGCGCACCCGGTCGAGCATGCCGTTCATGCCCTGGTGGCGTTCCCGAGCGATCACGCCGAGCCGGCGCGGCGCCGGTCTGGTCAAGCGCTCTCCCGCGTGGTCCGCCGGATCGGGACGCTGTCCGCGAGCGTCCGCACCCGCGCGACGATCCCCGCCGCATCGAGCCCGATCTCGGCGAGCAGCTCCTCGCGCGTGCCGTGCTCGATGAAGCGGTCGGGGATTCCCATCGACTCGACGCGCACCGGGCGCGCGCCGGCAAAGGCGTCGATCTCGCGCGCCATGTAGGCACCGAAGCCGTTCACCACCGCTCCCTCCTCGAGGGTCAGGACCGCGGCGTGGGTGCGGACGACTTCCTCGAAGACCACCCGATCGTACGGCTTCAGGTAGCGGCAGTTCACCACGGTCGCGTCGATGCCGGACTCGGTCAGCCGCGTGGCCGCCTCGAGCGCCGGGAACACCATCGTGCCGACGGCGAGAATCGCGAGCCCCTCACCCTTCCGCATCACCTCCCAGGTGCCGTGCGGGACCGCGGGGATCTGGGCCATGGGCGGGACTTCGTCGGGCACGGTGTCGCGCGGCCAGCGCACGCTGAAGGGACCGCTCAGATGCTCCACCCCGGAGCGCAGCAGCCCCAGCATCTCGGTGCCGTCCTTGGGCGCCGTGACCGTCATCCCGGGGACGCACAGCATGTAGCAGATGTCGAACGCGCCGTGGTGGGTCGGCCCGTCCTCGCCCGCCACGCCCGCGCGGTCGAGACAGAAGACGACGGGCAGGTCCTGGAGCGCCACGTCGTGCACGATCGAGTCGTAGGCGCGCTGCAGGAACGTCGAATAGATCGCGACCACCGGCCGGATGCCCTCGATCGCCAGGCCGGCCGCGAACGTGACCGCGTGCCCCTCCGCGATCCCGACGTCGAAGTAGCGGTCGGGGTGGGCCCGGGAGAAGACGTCGGTGCTGGTGCCATCGGGCATCGCGGCCGTGATCGCGACGACCCTGGGGTTCTCCGCGCCGAGCTCCGTCAGGCCGGTGCCGAACACCTTCTGGTATCGAGGCGCCGGCACCGTGGTCGACAGCTTCTTGCGCCCGCGCCCGGTGATCTTGTCGAAGGGGCTGGCCGCGTGCCACGTCCAGGGGTCCTCCTCGGCGAGGTGGAACCCCTTCCCCTTCCGGGTGATGACGTGTACGAGGATCGGGCCGGTCAGGTTGCGCACGCGCGCGAGCGTCTCGACCAGGGCGTCCAGGTCGTGACCCTCGACCGGTCCGACGTAGCGGAAGCCGAGCTCCTGGAAGAGCATGCCCGGGGTGAGCAGATGCTTCAGGCTCTCCTCGAGCTTGCCCCCCGCCTCCTCCATCAGCTGCCCGAGGCTGGTCGGCACCCGGTGCAGCACGTCCTTCACCACCGCGCGCATCTTGTTGTACGCGGGGTTGGTGATCATCCCCGTGAGGTACTTGTTCATCGCGCCCACGGCCGGCCCGATCGACATGTCGTTGTCGTTCAGGATGACCGTGAAGTCGCGGCCCGTGTGGCCGGCGT